>NZ_DKJS01000056.1:0-130286 GCF_002455205.1 Lysinibacillus sp. UBA6686
GTTGTTCGTACCCTGATAAAGCGGTGTTAACGAAAGCGAAAGAACATGATCGTGGTCAGCTTGAAATTCTCGTTGATGACAAGGAATGCATGTACGTGTTTGACCGAGGCTACTTAGATTATGAGCGTTTTGACCGCATGACAGATGATGGATTTTTCTTTGTCTCACGCTTACGAAAAAACGCCGTAACACGTGTGGTTGAATCGTTTGAAGTATCTGAACAGTCATCTGTGTTATCGGATGAAATGATTCTGATTGGCAACACGCAAAATCGTGCTGAAAATGTATTTCGCCGTATCGAAATACTGGATCCAAATGGTAAAGAGCTATATCTGATAACAAATCGTTTTGATTTAAGTGCAGATGAAGTCGCTGAACTGTATAAGTCACGCTGGGCAATTGAGCTGTTTTTCAAGTGGATGAAACAGCATCTAAACATTAAAAAGTTCTACGGGCAAAGCGAGCAAGCTGTGCACAATCAGGTGTTCATTGCGATGATCGTATACTGCTTAAACGTGCTAGCACAGCTTCACACAAACAGTTCACGGACGTATCTACAAATTAGTAGGTACTTAAAAGCAGTACTATGGAAACCGGCACGTATTTGGCTTCGGAAAATAGAAGGAAATACAGTACCATAAGGATTTTGAATCCTCAGTTGCCCCAGTCAAAGGTTATAGTAAAAAAAGGGTGTTTACTACTTTTGTTTAAGTGTCTTTCAATTTCTTAAAAACGCAAGAAATTGAAAACAGAAAATTCAATCAAAATTCATGCGACGTTAGTGAATACAATTATACTAATAATAGATGAATATGACAGGTAAAGGTAGGAAAACAAATGCTCAATAAATTAAAGCTAGGTATACGAACTAAAATTACATTAGGTTATATTGTTATCATACTTTGTTTACTTGCATCAGTAGTTTTCTTAAATAATCAAATTACTGCTTTACAAAAAGAAAGAAATTTTATTATAAAATATGATTCTCAAGTTCAGGAGTTAACCAACCGAATTGAGAAATACATCTTGGATATGGAATCAAGTCAACGAGGATTTATCATTACCGGGGATGAAAGTTATTTAGAGCCTTATAATAGAGCTTCCGAAAACTGGAAAATTGATTTTAATGATCTCTATCAGCTCTTAGATAATAAACCTAAGCAACAAGAGAAGCTCAAGGAAATAGAGGTAACGATAGAGCATTGGATTGCAACGTCTGGTAATCCAACACTTTTAATGAAGAAGGAAAATAACACTGCTGCTTTAAAGGAATTTTTTAAGGTCGATGTTGGTCGCAAAGATATGGAAACAATGCGGAAACAATTTACTGCATTTAGATTAGCTGAAAATGCATTTACTCAAACTAAGGCAAATCAATTAGACAAGCGAAATAGCAATATAACGAGTGCTTTATTTGGGCTGTTGGTACTTGTTTCGGTAATCGCTATTGTAATCGCTAGTGGAATTTCCCGCTCAATTGTGAAAACGATAACAGAGGTTACTCAAACAATTAAAGAAATTGCAGCTTCTAAAAGCAATCAAAAGGGAAGAATTTATGTGAAAACCAATGATGAAATAAATACCCTTGCCGATGCTACAAATGAGCTTTTAGATTCGATTGAAAAAAGAGAATGGCTACAGTCAAATATTGCGGACATTGTCACTAAATATCAAGGTATTTCGGTCATTACAAAATTAGCCGAAACCTTCCTTTCTGAAATGGCACAGAAGACACAATCCTCTCTTGGTGCCTTTTATGTTCGTGAAACAACAGAAGATAATATTCAATTTGTGAAAAAAGCTGCATTTGCTGGTACAAGTACTGATGTAGGAAAGGATAGCTTTAAACTTGGGCAGGGCTTAATTGGACAATGTGCCTTGGAAAAAAAGATTTTAATCTATAAGGATATTCCGGATGAATTTCGTTTGATCGGAACAGGCTTAGGGGAAGTACCACCTAAAAGTATTCTTATTATCCCAGTTATATTTGAGAAGGACGTAATAGCAGTTGTTGAATTGGCGACTATGACGGACTTCAGTAAGCTTCAGCTGGAATTAGTCAAGCAAGTAGTCGAAACGTTTGGCTTAACAGTGAATAGTGTTGTAGGACGTATGGAAATTGTACGCTTGCTTAATGAATCCAGAGCGATGACAGAAGAATTACAAGTACAATCGGAGGAGCTACAGACACAATCAGAAGAATTACAAATGCAAACAGAAGAGCTAACAATGATTAATGAGCAGTTGGAAGAAAGAACGAAAGAGGCAGAATCCAAATCGAGAGAGCTAGCAAAAGCGAAAAAGGAATTAGAAAAGAGTGCTGAACAGCTATTACTCAATTCCAATTATAAATCCGAGTTTTTAGCCAATATGTCACATGAGTTACGAACACCATTAAATAGTATCTTAATTTTATCAGAGATGCTGGCAGAAAATAGTCAAAGTAATTTAACGGAAGAGGAGGCTGAATTTGCGAAGGTTATCCATTCCTCTGGTGAGGATTTACTTGTACTCATTAATGATATTTTAGATTTATCAAAGGTAGAGGCAGGAAAGCTGGACATAATGTTTGACGAAGTAAATATGAGTGAGATCCCTCTGCAAATTGAGCAGACATTTGCACCTGTAGCAATGAAAAAGCATTTACAGTTCCATATTTCAAAAGCAGAAAATGTAGTGGATATTTTCTATACGGATGAAAGGAGATTCCAGCAAATCCTAAAAAATTTATTATCAAATGCTTTCAAATTTACAGAGCAAGGTTCCGTAACACTTGCTATTAAACAGTTAAAAGAAGAGCAGTTGACAAACAATATGCAGAATATAAGTGCTGATTGGTTAGAGATTACGGTTTCAGATTCTGGCATAGGTATTCCTAAGGACAAGCATCAACTAATATTTGAATCGTTCCAACAGGCAGACGGTGCAACGGTACGGAAATATGGCGGTACAGGTCTTGGCCTATCAATTTGTAAAGAATTTGCCAAACTACTTGGAGGTTGGGTTTCTTTACAGAGTGAAGAAGGGCATGGTAGTAGCTTCACACTAACAATTCCAAGCCTGCCTAATGGAATTCAGGAGGAGCAATGTCTTGAATTGGCTATTCATGAGGTTGGAGCTACAACAGAGTTACATGGAATAGAAGAAGAGCTGCATGAAGTTATAGAGGTAGAGGTATTTCAAGGGAAAACTATATTAATAGTAGATGACGATTATCGTAATATCTATGCACTAAAAACAGCGCTTGAAAAAAGAGGCATGAATATCTTAGTTGCCAAAGATGGGATAGAGTGCTTAGATATTATGCAAGCTAATCAGGAAGTAGATCTTATTCTTATGGATATTATGATGCCTAATATGGATGGCTACGAAACGATGTCTATTATTAGACAACAAATGAAGCTGAAGGATTTACCGATTATTGCTTTAACAGCAAAGGCCATGAAAAACGATCGTGATAAATCATTAAAGGCAGGAGCTTCAGATTACATTAGTAAGCCATTAAATTTAGATCAACTTTTATCCGTTTTAAGAGTATGGTTAGTTTCTAAAGGGAGTTTATAAGCATGGATCAATTTCAGCCCTTGGAGCAAAAACTACAAAATAAGCATACAAATTTAGAAATTGATTTATTACTGGAGGCAGTTTATCGTTTATCAGGCTTTGATTTCAGGGATTATAATCGTTCTTCCATAACACGAAGAATCTTGAATAGAATGAGAATCAATAATATCCCAACCGTTACTAGAGTGCTTGAAAAGGTGATACACGATCAACAGTTTCTAGAGCAGCTATTAAATGATTTTTCCATTAATGTCACTGAGATGTTCCGTAATCCAAGTTTTTTTAAAGCATTTCGACAGGAGGTTATTCCATATTTACGTAATTATCCTGAAATACGCATATGGCATGCAGGATGTGCAACGGGCGAGGAAGTATACTCCATGGCAATTTTGCTAAAGGAAGAGCAGCTCATTGATAAGGCAGTTATTTACGCAACAGATATGAATGAACAAGTATTAGAAAAAGCAAAAAAAGGTGCTTTCCCTATACACAAAATGCAAGCATATACTAAAAATTATATGCTTGCAGGTGGTAATGATGCATTTTCTGAGTACTATAAAACAGATTATCAGTATGCGTATTTCCATCCTTCCCTATTAAAAAATATTATTTTTGCACAGCATAATTTAGTTACGGATCAATCATTTAATGAATTCCATATTATTTTGTGCAGAAATGTTTTAATCTATTTTTCACAGGCACTACAAAGTAAGGTTCATCAATTATTTTATGAAAGTCTTAGTGAAAAGGGTTTTTTATGCTTAGGCGATAAGGAGACACTGCGCTTTGATGATATTATGGAAAAATATAAAGAAGTTGTAGGAAATGAAAGAATATATCAAAAGATCAATTAATGAAAATCCGCCTATCTTTCTAGATTCACAGATAAATAGGCGGATTATATTTTTTAAGCATGTGCTTGAATCATTAATACACACATATCATCAGGCTGATTGTCTTGCTTCTCTTTAGGTAATAAATTATCAATCAGACATTGTGTATAATCCCACTTTGCAGATGTTAGCGTTTGCAGATGTTTCTCAGACTCTATCTCACAAGGTCCCATCGCCTCTAATACACCATCTGTAAAGAGAATTATTTGTATATCATGCTCGTATTGTATTCTTTGTTTTTTTACTTCAATTTCATCAAAAAAGCCGACAGCACAGCTACCTTGATTTAACGGAACAAGTGTCTTTTCATCAATAAGGGCATAGCCAGAAGGATGGCCGGCATTTACATATTCGATTGTTTTTTGTTCTGTATCCATCACTAAATAAATCGCCGTAAAGTAATAAAGGTTGTCTTCCTTCCCATTTCTTAAAAGTGTCATATAGCGGTTCAATTCTTTTATGACTAATTCAGGCTCTATCAATTGTTTGACAGCTTCTCTAAGAACAGAAGAGATGAACATACAGACAAGTGCTGCCGAAATCCCATGTCCCATCATATCAAGTAAAATAACAGCATAGCGATGATCATTTATTTTGTGCCAATAATACATATCCCCTGCCAAATTAGAGGAGGGTAGGTAGGATACCGCTATTTGAATATTATTCTCATTTAATGGTGGACTCAGTAGACTCCTTTGGACATGCGTTGCTAAATCTAATTCGTATTGTATTTTCTTTTCCTGCTGAGTATGCCAATCTAATTCAGCCTTCAATCGTAGAGCCACACGAATTCTAGCAAGAAGCTCTGTTTTATTTATCGGCTTTGTAATATAATCCACCCCACCGATATCCAGGGCCTCAGCAAGTTGGTTTTTATCTTCTAGAGCGGTGACAAAGATAATTTGAATGTCCTTGAATCTTTCATTTTTCTTAATACGTTTACAGGCTTCAATACCATCTATCTCTGGCATCATAATATCTAATAAAATTAAATCTACAGAATTTCCTGTCGAATCTTGGACATCAAGCTGTAAATAGTCAAAAAGCTCATAAGCAGAAGCTAATGAAACACAGCTATCATAACCTGCATTTTTTAAAATTTTTTCAATTACAAATAGATTTACTTGATTATCATCTACAAGAAGAATGGTCATAACTATTTCCCCTTATTCTGTACTGTTGCGCAGATTATTAATATATGTGTATTTAAAAACTCTCAACTACATTATTATACAAAACATTAGAGAATAATGGTATTTTGGTGTTTTGAAGGAGTATTTTGCTAGGTATTAAGTCTTTTATATTGGTAAAATACTGTAATCGAAAGTATAAAAGCCCTCAGTGAATAAGTAGGTGTCTAGTTCATGGACTTTGAATAGCAATATGTCTAATCCTGCTGAATTCGTGCCTTTTTAAAGCCGCCATAAATATCAACTACATTGGCTATGATGGTAATAGCAACAGTGACTAGTAATATGCGATCTATAGCAAACAAAACCTTAGCAGAGGTTGTATCTGTAATTGCAGCAATATAGGGTATAGCTGCACTGTGTATAAAATCAGGTCGATTAACCATAAGAATAAAGACAATGGTCCCTAAACATTGAAGGACAGCATTTAGGACAGCAATTAGAAAAGTCCATTGACCCGCTTTTAATTTAAATAATGCTAAAGCTATACTTAAAGCGATACATATCAAAACAACCGGCGCAAAGGACAGTAACACATTTTGGTTGAATATAGGCATAACAAATTTCAATCCACCTCTATCGTGCGAAGAGTAGATTCCTAAAAGATGATTTGCATTAAAATAGATAAACGAAAAAACAGTAATACCTATTAAGCTAAAAATAATATCAGGAAGTGATATAGTTTTATCTTTTGGGATAACTTTACTATTTAATAAATCATCTGGAGTCCAAGGCTTTTGTTTTTTTATAAAAGGTATTGGAACATCACTACCTGAGCGTTCAATTATAATAAAAGAAACTGTAATCCAGAACAGCACGTGTAATACCACTGTGATAACATTTACAATAGTAATAGAAAAAGCATTAATCACAGTAGATAAAAGGGCATCTTCTCCGCTGTAGCGTACAATATTTTCTACCACATGAACGATTACCGTAATAAGTATGGCCCAAGGGACGATTAATTTTATTGTCCGAATATACGTGTCAAATACTTGTGGGCCAATTAAAAAGTTTGGTGAATCCCTGTAACTTGCTGCGACCTCAATAGGATTTCCTAGCTTTATAAGAACTTCTTTTACATCTGATTCTGTATAATCTTCAGGTAACATTTCCTCGATGGTAGATTTTAGCTTAGAACTAATTTCATCCCGTTTCGTTTTGCTTATCCTTTTTGTAACTTCATGAATATAGGCATCAATTAAATCCATTCTAAGTGTCTCCCTTCAATAAATTATTTATCTCATTCAACAGATTTTAGAAGGAATGAATTGTGTAGGCACAATTCAAAATCCGGAAGCATTGTTTATCTGTAGCGAAAGCAAAGCGTCAGCTACAATTACGCCAAGGCCAAATCGATTGTGTGACTTTAAAAGGGCATATACTTTTTCAGGAAGGTGAATAATCAGGATGTATTGTTGACTTCAGGAGAAATGACCCCGGTAGGATACCCAGCTTAGATCATCTCACTGTCATCATACAGTATTATTTTAACTCGTGGTAATATATGTTATTATCGGAAGTTAAAATTAATGTGAAAAATATGATTATGAACAATTTTTTAGATTGCAATAAATGAACAGGGGGATGAATATGCGAGTGGTAGATAAATTATGGGATGAAGAAGATTTTTTGCAATTTGTCGACATTGTAATTGGTGCTTATCCGGGAAGGCTGGACGGCTCACAGCCAACAAAAGAACAATTGAAGGCACTTTTTCAAAACAATGATGCAGCTATTCATTATTATGGATTATGGGAAGAAAATAAACTAGTTGGTGGTATGAGACTTCATGATTTTGAAATGAATTTACTTTCTAAAATAATTCCGGTTGGAGGGGTTGGTTTAGTTGCAGTTGATTTACTTCGCAAAAAAGAGAGGATTGCTAAGGAATTAATAGAACACTTTTTAAAAGTATTTTTAGAAAAACAAGTACACTTTGTAGCATTATATCCTTTTAGACCCGATTTTTATAAAAAAATGGGCTTTGGCTATGGACCTAAAATACATCAATACTTAGTAGAGCCTTCCAGCTTTCCGAAAGGTCCAACCAAAAAGCATCTTAAGTATTTAACAGTGCAGGATCAGCATAAATTAGCAGATTGCTATAAAAGAGTTACAATGAAAAGGCATGGTATGTTTTTAAAAACAGAATCGGAGCTCGCAGCAATATTTAAAAATCCTCAAAATTATGTGATTGCTGTTGAAAAAGGGGATACCATTCAAGGTTATTTAGTATTTTCCTTTACTAAACAAAGTGATACGAATTTCCTGCTTAACAATTTAGTTATTAAAGAGTGGATTTATGAAACACCAGAGGCATTATTAGAACTTAGCACATTTTTAAATAGCCAAGCCGATCAGGTTGCTCGAATTGAATGGAACACCCAAGAAGAAAATGTTCATTTCTTTTTAGGAGATGTAAGAAATGGATCGAATCATTTAATCCCAAGTGTCTATCATGCAAGCACTGTGTCAGGAGTTGGTTTGATGTATCGTATTATCAATGTCAGAGGCTTTTTTGAGGAGCTAAAAACACATAATTTCAATAATCAAACTTTAACATTTAAGCTTACTGTAGAGGATTCTTTACTCCCAGAAAATAATCAGCAAATCGTTATGAAAGCAATTGATGGCAATATGACAATAGTAGACAATCATAAATGCGATGTGGAGATGATAATAGATATTGCAGAGCTTTCCTCACTAACTATGGGAGTTGTTACAGTACAAGAGCTATTTATGCTCAGTAAGGTAAAGATTAGTGATGAGCGATATATTCAGAAATTACACCAACTCTTCTATGTCTATGATAAACCGATGTGTATTACAGCATTTTAGGGAAGCCATAGTGGGCATCCCCATGCGAACTATTTTTCTTTTTTTATAAAGAGGGAAGAACGTACTGGTCGTTCCAGTGGTGTAATGTTAATAATAAAATAGCTTATAATTAATATTAAAATAATAAGTGAATAAATTAAGGTATTGATGGGGTGGTCATGCTCAACAATAATTAATCGAATCATGGCTGTAATACCAATATATATAAAGTATCGTAGAGGGAAATGATAGTCCTCCTTAAAATATTTAACAATCATTGTGATAAATTCAAAATATAAAAAGAAGAGAAGAATATTTGCAAGGAAAAGCTTATAGTCGCCTTTATCCTTAGAGAAAATGATAATTTTAAGGAATTCGACTAGTTCTTTAAAAAGTAGGAAGGATAATATAAGCGCAAGAAGTATGAGACAAACATTAAGAAACAATTGTAAAGACTTTGGCACAGCCTTAATTAGTTGTTGATAGGTTGAGTTGTTTTGATCCATCTAATTCCTCCAATCATTATAAAAGACGATATAACATAATTATATGGTCGATCGTCTGGCGATTATGATTTGAATATAACATTTAATCGTTAATGTTTTTATAAATTTTTGTAAAATTTTGGTATATTTTATTGAAAGAATGTTTTCAAATTAATTTAGCGGTATGCTAAAATAGATGTGCATGAATATAAATTATAAAAGGGGTTTTTAAAATGGCAAAAGCTGCAAATTCAAATGCAAAAATTACACCAGAACGTTTAGAAGAAGCGTTAAATGTTCGCGATCGTCTTATTATTGAGTTACTAGTACAAGTACTTGATGAAAAGCTAGTAATTGAACGCCCTGTGCTACGTGAACGTTTAGGAAACCTTGTAGAACTTTCTGACCATGATGCAGAATTAAAGGAAACTTTACACGGTGTAATTAATAAACTGTAATTCTCTAAGATTTATATAATTATGCTTAAATGTAATTATAAAATCCCCTATAGCTTAGACTGTAGGGGATTTTAATATCATGTAAAACGATCTACTAATTCGTGCATACGTTCTGCCTCTGAGTGAAGCTCGACTGAGGAATGCATAATAGAAGTGACCGCTGATTTCTGTTCATCAATGGAAGCATTGATTTGCTCGGTAGCTGCTGCAGATTCAGTGGCCACACTTGCTATTTCATTAATAGCATTAATAACAATTAAACGATTTTCAGCCATTTCACTCATCCCCTGATCAAGGGACACAAGATGTGCAGTAATGCCCTGGATGGAATCAGCTAACAATGTAAAAGCATTTTTTACCTCACTTATAGAAGTAGCTTGTCCCTGTGAAAGCTGAAGGGTGTGCATCATCTTAGCGTCTGAGCTAGCAGTATCGATTTCGATACGTTTTAATAAATTTCTAACACGATTAGTTGCCTCATTCGTATCCTCTGATAAATTGCGAACTTCTTCTGCTACAACGGCAAAACCTTTTCCATGTTCACCTGCTCGTGCTGCTTCAATACTTGCATTTAAGGCTAAAAGATTAGTCTGTTCAGAGATGGAGGTAATTGTTTGTACAACATGATGAATTTCCTCCATTTGTCCTGTTAAGCTCGAGAAGTTTGATCTCAATTCTTCAATGACTTGTGTAAATTCATGTGAATTTTGCTGTAATATTTCGACCTTTTGTCTACCATTTTCCTGTGAGCTATTAATGTTATTCATATCCTCCGTAATTTCAGCATATTTTTCTGTTGCATTTGAAATAAGAGAAGACAATTTTTCAACCTTGCTAATGGCCATTTCGGCTTCTTCTGCCTGAATGACAGCTCCTTTCGATATTTCAGTAATAGCCTGATGGATTTCATCGGCAGAAGCGGTTGTTTCTTCAGTAATAGCGCTAAGCATTTCTGAGGAAATTCTCATTTTGCCTGCACTGTCTTTCGTGTTATCAACCATTTCATTTAAGCTGAGTTTCATATTATTCACATTGCTAGCCAGTATTCCTAATTCATCTTTTGTAGTTATAGGAATATCCTCGCCTGTTAATTTCCCTTTAGCAATATCAGAAGTCATCACCATAATTCGGCGTATGTATGAAGTCATTCTGCCAGAGAAGAACCAATATAGGGCAACGCCAATGATTGTTGCAAGGAAAGTCATGACAACTGTGTAGTAAAGGACATTTTTAGTACCTGCATTAAAATCCATTTCATAAGTACCAGCAGCGATAATCCATCCCCAATGCTTGTCCGTAGCTACATAGGTAATTTTAGGAGCAACAACATCAGGGTTTGATGGCAATGCCCAGTCATAACGGACATATCCCCCGCCTGCCTTAGCCTCATCAATCATTTCACGTACAAAATAGCGACCATCCGTTGTCTGTAGGTCTGAAATATTTTGCCCTTCAAGAGATGGGTGAGTTTCAACTGTTCCATCAGCTTTAAAGGCATAAAAATAGAAATTTTCACCGTATTTAATGGGGTTATCAATAGATCTTTTATTATCCTCTGTTTTCTTGCCTACTATTTGTGTCCTAGCACGCTCCTGAGCCTCGGCTAATGTAAGCTTCCCTTGCTGAACTTGCTCATCTAATTCAGCTATTACTTCGAGTATCCCCAATGTCCCATTCTTTAGACTTTGTCTACCTACCTCATCAATTTCACTTTTTGCCACAAAGTAATTTACCGTACCAACTAAAGTTGTAGGAATCAAAATGACGATAATGGCTAATGTGACAAGTTTGTTACGGACTGACTTCATCATGGGCACAACCTCCGTTCCTGTCTAATTATACAAAGTTTTACAAATCCTTAATTTAATTATAATACAAAGGATTTCAATAAAATAGAAAATTCCGAAAATTAACGATAATATTTTAAAATAAGGGCAATGTTATATTCTTTTATGATGAATGGAGGATTGGTGACCCTGAAAATTGCTTAGTTGAGTGTCAAAAATTATTGGTGAGGTACAAACTGCTCAGTTTAAGGAAGAACAATTCGTGGGAGGCGGAAAACTACTTGGTTTCCCTAGAAGAAGCACTTTGGTAAGGCTCAAAAAAGTTCGGTTCCCTGGATCAATCCCTCAGATAAGGCTGAAAATAGCTCGGCTCGCCAGAAGAAGCGCTCAGGTAGTGCTAAAACTAGCTCGGCTCGCCAGAAGAAGCGCTCAGGTAGTGCCCAAAACAGCTCGGTTCCCCAGAAGAAGCGCTCAAGTAGGCCCCAAACTAGCTCGGCTCGCCAGAAGAAGCGCTCAGGTAGGCCCCAAATTTGCTCGGCTCCCCAGAAGAAGCGCTCAGGTAGGCCCCAAACTAGCTCGGTACCCCGGAAGAAGCGCTCAGGTAGAGCCCAAATTTGCTCGGTTCCCCGGAAGAAGCGCTCAGGTAGAGCCCAAACTAGCTCGGCACCCCAGAAGAAGCGCTCAGGTGAGACCCAAAAAAGCTCGGCTCCCCAAAAAAACTGCTCAGGTTCTTCAAGGAACTGCTCTGGTAGCTTCTATTATTGCTCAGGCAATAATGGAAATTCAGCCTGGTTAAAGGCTTTATAATTACGAAAACCCAAACAAGAGTGTTTGGGTTTTAGCAATATTAATATACTTTATCGCCGTTAAAAATAGAGTTTTTCACAATAACATAATCTACATTTCGAATGGCATCTAGTTTGTTGCCACCTGCATAGGAAATAGAGGATTGAAGGTCTTGCTGCATTTCAATTAATGTATCCTTGATGCTGCCCTTATGTTCAACGTACATTTTTTTGCCTTCCACATTTTTGCGTTCGCCTTTTTGGAATTCAGAGGCAGACCCGAAGTATTCTTTGACAATTTTACCGTCAATTTCGATTGTTTCACCAGGTGATTCTTCATGGCCAGCAAATAATGATCCAATCATAACCATGGATGCGCCGAAGCGAACTGATTTTGCAATATCACCATGTGTGCGGATTCCTCCATCCGCAATAATTGGCTTTGTAGCAGCCTTCGCACACCAGCGTAATGCAGCTAACTGCCAGCCACCTGTACCAAAGCCTGTTTTAATTTTAGTAATACATACTTTACCTGGTCCTATACCAACCTTTGTAGCATCTGCGCCGGCATTTTCTAATTCACGTACAGCTTCAGGCGTACCAACATTACCAGCAATGACAAAACTATTTGGTAAGTATTTTTTGATGTGTTGAATCATACGAATGACAGCATTAGAATGACCGTGAGCAATGTCAATTGTAATAAAATCGGGAACTAGATTAACAACAGCTAACTCTTCTATAAATGAATACTCTTCATCTTTTACTCCAACACTAATGGACGCGATAAGTCCACGTGCTTGCATATCTTTAATGAAATCCGCACGAGTTTCAGGGTTGAAACGATGCATGATATAAAAGTAACCGTTTTCAGCAAGCTTCACAGCAAGACTTTCGTCGATAATTGTTTGCATGTTTGCAGGAACAACAGGAAGTTTGAATGTATGTCCACCTAAAGTAACTGATGTATCACATTCAGAGCGACTTTCTACAATACATTTTGCGGGAATTAATTGAATATCCTCATAGTCAAATACGTTATCCATTCTATACACTCCTAAAATACGAATATTTTTAAATAATCGATTTAAATCGTTCGTCATTTGGTAATTTACATGATTTTTGAGTAAATGTCAAAGCTTTTATCATAATAAATAGAAAAACAGCAGAATAAGTGATAAAAGCGATTCTATACATGCAGAAGGATGTTATTATATAAGCAATTTTATTTAAAATTTGTCATACTATTTGATATCCATGTACAATAGAATTGTTTCAGAAAATGACAAAGGAGTGTTGGAGATGGCAGTAGAAGTGTATTTAATTTTTAATGGAAATTGTCGGGAGGCTGTAACGTTTTATGAGAAGGCTTTTAATACGGACAAGCCTGAAATTATGACCTTTGGAGATTCACCTCAAAATCCCAATTATCAATTACCAGAGGAAGCCAAAGATCTTGTCATGCATACACGACTTTCGATTTTTGATAGTACAGTAATGTTCTCAGATACATTCCCAGGATCGCCATTCACACAAGGAAACAATGTTACATTAGCTATTGTTTCTAGTGATGAAGAGAAGATGCGTAAAGCCTTTGAAAATCTGAAGGATGGCGGCAAGGTAAGTATGGAGCTACAAGAAACTTTTTGGAGTAAGTGCTATGGCTCGCTTACAGATAAATTCGGAATTGAATGGCAATTTAGTCATGAGGAAAATAAATAGTGACAAAAGTAAAAGCACGATGATAGTCCTTTATCATCGTGCTATTTTTTAATATTTAAATTGGTTTACAAAGCCTTGGAGCTCATCGGCCATATCGAGTAGTGCTTTTGCAGCAGAGGCGATATCCTGCATGGAGGATAATGTTTGCTCGGTAGATGCAGCGACTTCCTCAGACGCGGCTGCATTTAGCTTAGCATGATCAGAAAGCTCAATTGCAGTAGCGGAAACTTCTTCGACCACTGCAGACATTTGCTGTGTTGATGCAGAGATATCCTCCATTTTTGGTGCAATACTTCTTAGGCTTGCGATAATACTCTCGAATTTCGTACTTGTGTCTTCGGAAAGTTTTAGACCATCCTGAACGTCTACGGATGCCTTTGTCATGGTTTGAACAGAATTCGCTGTGTCCTGTTGAATACCAGTAATTAGCGTAGAAATTTGCTCTGCCGATTGATGGGATTGCTCTGCTAATTTTCGAACCTCATCAGCAACTACCGCAAAGCCTTTTCCGTGTTCACCTGCACGTGCTGCTTCTATAGCTGCGTTCAATGCAAGTAGGTTGGTTTGGTCTGAAATTGCACTAATAATTTCAATAATAGAGCCAATTTCCTTTGTTCGATCATAAAGTGTTTTAATCATAGCATCTGATTGTGCAACAGATTCGTGAATAGAAACCATTTGGTTAACCGTTTGCTGTACTGATTGACCGCCTTCTTCAGCCAAATTAATAGCGTGGCTAGATAGGTCTAGAACCTGCATAGAGCTATCGGCAACCTCGACCACTCCTTTAGCTATCTCCTCGATAGAAATTGCATTTTGATCAATACTCGATGTTTGTTTTTCTGTACTAATAGCCACCTGTTGCATCGCTTCCGTCACCTGCTCTGAAGCAGCAATATTTTGTTCCGAATTAGCAGATAGATCTTGTGCTGACTTTTGAACATGCTCGGCACTCTGATTGACATTGCGGATTAATTTTTTTAAGTTCACCTTCATGGATATGAAGGCTTCACCTAGTTGACCAATCTCATCTTTCGTGTGTACTTCAATATACTCTGTTAAATCGCCATCACTAATTTTTAATGCGCTATTTTGAAGGAGTTTAAGCGGTTTAACAATAGACTTGATCATGTAAAGCATGAATATTAGACCTATAATTATTGAAAAGAAAGTAATAACTAAAATAATTTTAAAAGTTGAAGTAGCGGCATTTGTAGCCTCAGCCGTAAACATCGTACCAATAATCTTCCAGCCAGTTAGTTTATTTGTGACAAACTGTAAGTGGCGGTCATTTTCAACTATTGTTCCTTTCTCCTGCTCATAAACCTTCGAAATATAGCTTTCTGTTGCTTCAGAACCGCTCTCTTTATCTCGCTGAGAAACATATAGCTTATCCTTATCTATTAGGGAAGCAAATCCTGTTTCTCCAATACGAGCGTCCTCTGTAATTGCACCTAGCACAGAGATATTAAAATCTAACGCAATTACCCCAGATCCATCCGGAAGAGTCTGCATAACTGAAATAACCATGTTATTTGTTGATTTTGATATATAGGGTGAAGTAATGGTAACTTGTCCTTTGTTAGCGACTGCTTCTTTATACCAAGATCGTTCACGTGGATCATAGTCACTTTCATACTCATGAACAGGCTCATCTATTATTCTGCCATCCGCAGTACCTATATAAAGTAATTCAACCTCTGGGTGTGTATTTATATATTCTTGAAAAAGACCCTTTAGTTCATTGTTTTTTTCTCCCGATAGATAAGTTTGATCTACTTTTTTTGCAAAGTATTCGATATCCAATACTTTAGGAGAAATGGTATTTGTAATATTGGTATTTAGCATGCGTACGCTTTCTGTAGCACTTGCTTGTTGCTCCTTTAGAATTTGGCTTTTTGTACTTTTGAAGGAGGTGTATCCGATTAATAGAGTTGGAACGAGAAGTATGGCTAAAAATGCAAAAATTAATTTTTTTCGTAAGCTGATTCGTTTCATAGATAAATTCCCCCTTATAACAATATTTATATATATGAATAAATTGGACTACCAAAATGTTATTTGTCTTATTTTATCAGAAAAATGTATAATTGTATGTAATAAATTGGAATTTGTTAATGTTTTTCCACTTATAAACTGCTTCACTGATAGTTCAAATGTTTTAATCTGATTCTAAAAGTAAAATGAATTTAAATCAATGAAATTATCTAAAATATCAGAAAATTTAAACTCCTGTGTAGATTAATGTAAGCTATACAAAAATAAAAATCTGAGCTCAATCGCATGTTGAGCTCAGACGTATGAATCATCAATATTTAAAACGGCCTACATAGCTCTGTAATTCATCAGCCATATCAAGTAGTACTTTAGCAGCGTTAGCCATTTCTTGCATGGAGGATAATGTTTGCTCTGTAGATGCAGCCACTTCTTCAGATGCGGCAGCATTTAATTTAGCGTGATCTATTAGCTCAATAGCTGTTGCAGAGACTTCTTCAACCACTGCAGACATTTCCTGTGCAGAGGCAGATATGTCCTCCATCTTCGGAGCCATTTCCCGTAAGCTTGTCATAATATGCGCAAACTTTTTACTTGTATCTTCTGTGAGCTGTAAGCCATCCTGCACATCTGTAGAAGCCTTAATCATTGTTTGTACTGATTTGGCAGTCTCTTGCTGAATACCTGTAATTAGCTCAGAAATTTGTTTTGCTGAATGCTGTGATTGTTCGGCTAATTTTCGAACTTCATCTGCAACTACAGCAAAGCCTTTTCCGTGCTCTCCTGCTCGGGCAGCTTCGATAGCAGCATTTAAGGCAAGAAGATTTGTTTGATCGGAAATTGCACTAATAATTTCTAATATAGAGCCAATTTCTTTTGTTCGGTCATAGAGTGATTTTATCATCCTATCTGATAGTGCTACAGATTCGTGAATGGAATGCATTTGCTGAACCGTTTGATCTACAGAATGACCACCTTCCTCTGCCAATTGAATAGCATAGCTAGTGAGATCTGAAACTTGCATAGAGCTATCTGCGACCTCAACCACTCCCTTAGCAATTTCTTCAACTGATATTGCGTTCTGGTCAATTCCTGTTGTTTGTTTCTCTGAACTGATAGCCACCTGTTGCATCGCTTCTGTCACCTGCTCAGAAGCAGCAATATTTTGCTCTGTATTGACGGATAAACCTTGTGCAGCAGCTTGTACATGCTGAGAGCTTTGATCAACATTACGTATTAAAGATTTTAAACTTACCTTCATAGAGACAAAGGCTTCAGCCAATTGACCAATTTCATCCTTAGAATGAATATCAATAAACTCTGTTAAATCACCGTCACTAATTGTTACAGCACTTTGTTTCAGTCGATTAATTGGATTAACTATGGATTTAATCATATAAAGCATAAAGATAATACCAACAGTTATTGAAACAGCGATGATTATTAAGTTCATATTAAAGGTGGAGGCGGCAGCCTTAGAGGCCTCGGCAGAAAACATTGTACCAACAATCTTCCATCCTGTTAGCTTATTAGTAACAAATTGTAGTTGCTTATTTGATTCTCTTACTGTTCCACTATCTTGTTCATATATTTTTTTGATATAGCTTTCAGTTGCCTCTGAGCCACTTTCGTTCTTTTGGTCAGCAATATATACTTGATGGCTATCTAAAAGGGAGGCAAAACCATTTTTCCCAATGCGTATATCATTTGTGATGGTACTAAGGGTGGAAATGTTTAAATCTAGTCCAATTACGCCAGAACTGTCAGGTAAAGCTTGTGTAATTGTTATGACAATGTCGCCTGTAGCTTGAGAAATGTATGGTGCAGTGATGGACACCTGGTCATTATTTTCTAGAGCTTGCTTGTACCATGGTCTGGTAAGTAAATCAAAGTCATCTGGATATACTTGCGTAGGTTCATCTAATAACCGACCATATGCCGTTCCTAGATAGATGAGCTCTACCTCGGGGTGCATATTGATATATTCCCGGAAAAGAGTCTTTAGTTCTGGTTCTTTATCTACTTGTGTATAGGATTTATTCAGCTTTTTGGAGAAGTATTGGATATCTTTTATTTTTGGATCAATGGTGTTTGTAATATTCGTATTAAGCATGCGTATACTCTCGGCTGTGCTTGCTTGTTGTTCTTTTAAAATTTGTTGCTCAGCACTCTGGTAAGAAATAATGCCAATTAATAGTGTTGGGACTAGAAGCATTGCTAAAAATGAAAAAATGAGCTTTTTCCTTAAACTTAGTTGTTTCACTTAAATTATCCTCACTCTTATATTATAGTTGTATACTTTTCCGCAATAGGTAAAGAATAGACTAACTAGCTTATTTTATCAAAAATAAATTAAATGTTAAGCGTTTTTCCATAAATGCTTTTTTATCAGAATGTTTGCAGTAATATTACTCATGAGTGAACATAGAAAGCTTACAATTGTTGTATACTAATGTTCAAAAGAGGAGGGGATTGTTCATGATTAAACAAATTGGACAAGTCATGATATATGTAAATGACCAGGATGCAGGCGTTAAGTTTTGGACAGAAAAAATCGGCTTTGTGGTAGTTGATGAACGGGAAGAGGAAGGAATACGAACAATTGAAATTGCTCCAACGAAAGACGCTCAAACGACTTTCGTACTCCACAACAAAGAAATTATTGCAAAAATGCATCCTGAATTGAATTTAGGGACACCGTCGATTATGTTTTACGCTGATCATATAGAAGATCTGTATCAGGATTTTCAGGAAAAGGGTGTTATAGTAGGGGATTTAATAATGATGCCAATGGGGAGAGTATTTAATTTTGCTGATCATGAAGATAATTATTTCGCATTAGTTGAAAAATAAATAACAGTTTCGACTACTACCTCTAAAACGAGAATTTTTTTGAGCAAATTCTCGTTTTAAGTTATAGTAGAAAATTCATTTTAGGTCCTCACCATAAATCGATACCGTTTGGCGGTCCACAATAAATTTGTTACCGTTCCATTTTAGTATGTTCTCTACATAACCTAATCCATCAGCATGATATCTCCCCGCAATAGCCTGATACGCCAAAATTTCGTATATTCCATCCCGTTCATAATCAACAGGATACAACCCACTAATTGGATCAACCCATCCCTCTATAGGCTGTTTTAGCGTACCATCTTGATTATAGATTTCTGCTAAATATTCAGGTCCCTTGTACTGTAAATCAATAATATATTGCTTTTTAGGATTCGCGCTACGAACAGCTACTTTGTACTGATCTTGATAATTGACTGTATATTTATTAGTGAAAGATTCTGTATCAAAAATAGAACGAACTTGGCCGTTTATCGAGGCAAAGATTTCACCATTGATAATTCCTCCACTACCTCCAGTGTCAGAAATAGCTAAAATATCATCTTGATGATTGCCAGTGAAATCACCTAGAAAAATAGTTGGATTATAGCCAATATTTTGCTTTAGTATTACTTTTTCAAATTTTTGTGTTTGCCCATAAAAAATCCCCAAAGTTAGATTTTTCCACAGGGGGCTATCTGGGGTTTTAGTTCCTATTAAAAGGACTGTCTCTAAAATGCCATCTCCATTTATATCGCCAAATTTTGTTTGAATAACCTCGGGAGTTAGATGTGCCATGGCAATATTACCTAATGACGGATTCATATTATTTGTCATACATACACCTCTTTCTACCATCTAGCATATGTTGTAAAAACAGCTTGGTGAATAAAATTGAGATAAAGCCAATAAAGCTTACAAAAAAACTTATATTTAACCCATTGACATTTTTTATTGTGAAAAGTATCATAAATGTCAACGAATCAGAAAATTCAGTACCAATTTAAATCTCACTACTAAAAAAGTAGTTAGAGATTTTTTTAAAAAGTTAATTCTTAGTAAATATATATGTTTTGTATAATTTGGGAAGAAGGAGATTTTCTTGAAGGATTTATTTATTAAAACAGCACAACAAAAGTATTGGCTCGATCAATTGGCTTCTATTGCAGAGCCGATTAGAAACGAGGCTAAAGAGGTAGATGAACAATCTCGCTTTCCATTTGAAGCACATAGACTACTTCTGCAAATCGGCTATCCGAGACTAACTTTACCGAAGGAATTTGGCGGTGAAGGTTTATCAGTTTATGATATGGTACTCATTCAAGAAACATTAGCAAGCTATGACGAAAATGCTTCCCTCTCATTAGGTTGGACACTTGGTGTTGTAGGAGAAATATATGAGACAAAATTATGGGCAGATGATGCACTGCATTTACTTGCGCCAGAAATAAAAAAGGGTGCTATTATCAATCGAGCTGTTAGTGAAGCAGCAACAGGGAGTCCAACACGTGGAGGGCGACCTGGAACAAATGCTATTTCAACAAAACAAGGATGGCTATTAAACGGGCGTAAAATTTTTACAACGGCCTCTCCAGTGCTCGATTATTTCTTAACATCAGCATGGATTGAGGAAAAAAATCAAATTGGCTTCTTCTTGATTCATAAAGATGTGAAAGGTCTCTCCATTGAAGAAAACTGGGAGATGTCTGCAATGCGAGGAACAAGTAGCCATGATTTAGTACTAACTGATGTAGTTGTTCCTAGTAATTACTTAGTAGAATTACCTAGTCATCCTAGCGGTGGCAAAATAAATGGGTGGATTCTACATATTCCAGCAACTTACTTAGGTATTGCGCAGGCAGCCCGTGACTATGCACTATATTTTGCTAATCATCATCAACCGAATAGCCTAAATGCTCCAATAAGTACTTTACCCAATGTCCAGCAGCTTCTAGGCGACATAGAATTAAAGCTACATCAGGCACGCTTTGTCTTATACGGTGTAGCAGAGGCTTATGATGATCCAGCAAGACGCGAATTTTTAACAAATGAAATGGCTGTGGCTAAACATACCGTAACGAATTTAGCGATTGACGTTGTAGACAAAGCAATGCGAGTGGTGGGGGCAAAGAGCTTGCAGTTAACAAATCCATTGCAACGCTATTATCGAAATGTTCGTGCTGGTCTGCATAATCCGCCAATGGATGATATGACTATTATTAAGCTTGCAACGGCAGCAATTGAACAGCAAAAATTGAAGGAAATTAATGGAAAAACCATTGAAAATAAGGAGAAATGACATATGTTTAAACAAAAGAACAAGATTTTCAAATTCGCTGCAATAGGATTGGCTTCACTTGCCATTTTAGCAGGCTGTAATTCAGAAGAATCCTCATCAGATAAAGGAACGGATGCTGATGGCGTAAAAGTACGTACAGTGAAAGTTGCTTTTGATCAGGCTTCTAAGCCAATTAGTTATATAGATGATAAAGGGAATCCAACAGGCTATGATGTTGAAGTGATGAAGCTAGTGGATGAATTATTACCTGAATATAAGTTTGAGTATGTAGGGACAACAAGTGATGATTTATTGATTGGTGTTGAGCAAGGAAAATATCAAGTAGGGGTTAAAAATGCATTCTTTACACAGGAACGTACAGAAAAGTTTATTTTCCCGAAAGAATTTTTAGGATTAAGTAGTGCTGGTTTAGTATTACGAAAAGAAGATGAAGGTATAAAAACATTAGAAGACTTCGCGAAAAAAGGCTATGCATTAGCACCGATTGCTGCGAATAATGCCCAGTATACAATTATTGATGAGTACAACACAGCTCATCCTGACAATAAAGTAAAATTACAGGCTGGAGATGCATTTACGGTTGATGTGGTGCAATGGGTAAATGAAAAACGTGTGGATGGCGGTGTTATGATTGAAGGTCCATTTAAGCAACAAGTTTTAGCAGAGGATGGTCCTTACTATAACTTAAAAGATGATGTTGTTTACAATGAATTTGCTGTTATCAAAACATGGCCATTGTTTAATAAAAAGGAACAAGAATTTGCAGATGCATATGATAAAGCTATCGCACAGATTAAAGAGCAGAAGAAAACAAATGAATTAAGCACAAAGTTTTATGGGCGAGATTTATTTGAAGTGTTAGAAAAAGTGAACCGTTAATAGGCGGTAATTAATGAATTCTCTTCGGAAGAGAAGGTGTTAGCAGCTGCTACTATCAATAAAAGGCTGTTGAGTCAGTATACTCAGCAGTCTTTATTCATACAAAGAAAAATTTACTACGCTATAATCAGATATTTATAAAAGTTGGTGAGGAAATGGAGAAGTATTTTGATGCATCATACATTTGGAATTCAATCCCTGTATTATTGCCCTTTTTAAAAGTGACATTTTTAGTTGCAGGATCTTCCATCGTATTAGGCACAATATTTGGCTTATTATTAGCAGCTGCAAAGCTAAGCTCAGTAAAATTGTTACAAAAATTAGCGAATCTATATACAACAATTATGCGTTGTACACCATCAATTGTCCTGTTATTTCTTGTCTATTATGGTGTACCGGCATTAGCAGAAAATGTTGGCATAAATTTGCATTCTATTGAAACAGCTATTTTTGTTGTTGTGACATTTACGTTGCAGTTCGCTGCAATTATGTCAGAAGTGATACGTTCTGCCTATTTAGCAATTCCTAAAGGTCAATTTGAAGCGGCTGTTAGTGTAGGATTAACGCCAATTCAAGCCTATCGACGTATTATTTTCCCCCAAGCACTTGTTGTCGCCTTACCAAACTTTGGGAACGGTATGATTGCGTTATTACAGGAGGGGGCACTTGCTTATACGATTGGCTTAATTGATATTGTTGGGAAGGCAAATTTAATTATTGCTAGTAATATAAATGCACATGCATTAGAGATATATATTGCTTTAGCTATTGTATATTGGGTGCTTTCAATTATTATTGAAAAATTCTTTGCTATGCTGGAAAAGTATTTTGGCAAAGGGAAAAAGACATTAGAAACAACGTAGGGAGGGGAAGCCATGAATTATCAATTTTTACTTGAAACCTTTTTTGTAGCATTATCAGGTGTTCCTATTGCACTCCTTGTAACAGTTGTTGCGTTGCTCATTGCTTTGCCACTTGGTTTTTTACTGGCATTAACACGGATTAATAAAATTCCAGTTATTCATCATTTAGCAAAGATTTATGTTTCCTTTGTTAGAGGAACACCCATAATTATTCAAATTTTTATTATGTATAGTAGCATTCCGTTAATGCTAAAAATTATTTTTGAAAAATACAATATAAACTATGATATTTATAAAATCAATCCTATTTGGTATGCATTTATTGTTTTTGCCTTTAGTACAACAGCTATTTTAATTGAGGTATTTCGTTCTGCTTTAAGTACGATTGAAAAAGGCCAGTTGGAGGCAGCGCATGCAACGGGCTTAACGACATTTCAGGCATATCGCCGAATAATTATTCCACAAGCCTTAGTGGTGGCTATGCCAAATATTTGTACAGCTACTGTTAATCTTATTAAAGCGACATCTTTAGGCTATGCTATGTCTTTACCTGAAATCACATTGAAGGCTAAGGTAGCTGCCAATGTTGGTTACAATTATGTAGAAGCATATATTGATATTTTCATTGTGTACTTAATTTTATGTAGTACCGTTGAATTTCTCTTTAAACGATATGAAAAGCATTTAAGTAAATTTAAAGCGGCAAATGCCTGAGGGGTGATGAAGCATGTTAGAGATTAAAAATATCCATAAATCATTTGGTAATAATGAAATTTTAAAGGGCGTCGATTTAGCCATTGATAAAGGTGATGTTGTTGTTATTTTAGGTCCTAGTGGTTCAGGGAAAACAACCTTATTACGATGCATTAATTTTTTAGAAAATGCTGATCAAGGACATGCAACATTTGGAGATATTCAAGTCGATTTTCAACATGTAAAGAAAAAAGACGTCCATGCAATTCGTCAGCGTGTAGCATTTGTCTTTCAAAACTACAATCTCTTCACTAATAAAACGGCCTTGGAAAACGTGACAGAGGGCCTTATCATTGGTCGAAAGGTACCGAAAGCACAGGCAATTGAGATTGGTAAGAAGGCACTTGATAAAGTAGGACTTTCGGAAAAGTATGATGCCTATCCAAGTCAGTTGTCTGGAGGTCAACAGCAACGGGTAGGGATTGCACGAGCAGTGGCATTAAACCCAGATATTATTTTATTTGATGAACCAACCTCTGCACTTGATCCAGAGTTAGTCGGTGAGGTACTACAGGTCATGAAAAACATAGCAGCTGAGGGTACAACGATGCTTGTTGTCACACATGAAATGGGCTTTGCAAAGGATGTAGCCAATCGAGTGATATTTATGGATGGTGGAGTCGTTGTAGAGGAAGGAAGTCCACATGATATATTTGTGAATCCAAAAGAAGAGCGGACAAAAAAATTCCTTAAACGTGTTATTCCAGAAGACTACACTTTCTATATATAAAAATAACAGGAGAATCTGTTCTTTACAGATTCTCCTGTGTCCTATTATTGTAGAAAATACGTTAATTGGTTGATGGCATAAATGCGCAACTCATGCATAGCTCTCGTGCAGGCCGTATAGAAATAGTTACGTTCGTTTTCTCTTGAGTAATTAGCAACAGATGCATTATAGATAAGAACTGCATCAAATTCGATACCTTTTGCCATATATGCTGGCAGTAATAATATACCCTTTTTAAATTGCTTGGTATTGTGGTTAATCAGTTGAATATCTATTTGATTGCTTAATTGCTCATAAACATCAGAGCATTCAGCTGCAGTTTTACAAATTACAGCAATGGTTTCAAATTTGGTAGAGAGGTCGTTGATGCTTTGGATAATTTGCTCAGTTAATGCCAATTCATTCGGCACAATAGTAATCGATGGTTCTGGACCATTTCGGTTAAATGCCTCTACTTGACTACTATCATTTAAAATCTTGGCAGTGAGTTGAATAATTTGCTTTGTCGAACGATAGCTTTTCGTTAAAATCATTTTTTCTGCCTGATCCCCATATAATTGAGGGTCAAGCAATGAAGGATTACTAAAGGTATGCGGATGAATCGTTTGATGTCCATCTCCTAAAATGGTCATACGTGCCTTTGGAAATAACTGCTGTAAAACCGTTAATTGGAATGGCGAATAATCTTGGGCTTCGTCAATCAATACATGACGGATCATCGTATTTGTCTGTTGCCCTTCTATTTTGTCCTGTAAATATAAAAATGGTGCTGCATCCTCATAGGCAATCAGACGTTTTGCTAAATTAGGGAGAGTTCGCTGGCAAATATCCTCCCAATTGTCCGGCATAAGGTGCTGTAATTCTTTATGAACGGGACTATGCAGATCAAAGAGTTGTCGATACGTACCTAATATATGGACAAACCTTAACTGATGAACGGAGCTGCGTAATGGTTTAAAGTGTTTTTTGGTAATTTGTCTCGCTAATTTTTTGCGTTCTTGATCAAAATCATCGAAAGAGTTTTCTGTATAGCGTCCCTCAAATAAAAGCTCCTTGTAGGACTTGGAGTAGTCCTCCTTGTCTAATAGTTCAGCCTCTTCTTCTACCCATTCCTTTCTTCGTTCATCCCTTTCAAATTTCGTTAATTGCTGCAATAACCATTCTTTCACTAATTGTAGGCGATCAGGTATCGACATTGTGAAAGGGAAAGAATAGAAATATTCCGAAATCACTTGGGCTGGAATAATTCGTTCTCCACGAAAAACAATATTTTTAAATAATAAGCCTTTCTTCGATAAATAGCTTACATAATGATCCATTAATTGTTTGTAAGTAAGACTCGCTTTAAAAGAAATAGTACTTAATTTTGTTCGATAATGAGCGTCATTCTTTTCTGTTAAAAGATCTTCAAGCTGCTCGTAAGGATATTCTAATTGGAACTGTCGACCTAAACGTTTCTCAGCATACTCAATGAACGTCAATTGCTGCATATTGTCCTCACCTAAATCAGGTAAGACCGTATGGACATATTGATTAAAAAGTTGATTAGGTGTAATCAATAAAATTTGATCTGCAGTCATTTCATTGCGATAACGATACAATAGATAGGCTACTCGTTGTAAAGCAACAGCTGTTTTACCACTACCCGCAACACCCTCTACGATGAGATAGCGTGAGTGAACATGTCGAATAATCTTATTTTGTTCAGCTTGAATCGTTGCAACGATACTACGAATATGTTCGTTTGCGTTTTGCGCAAGAATATCAAGCAATAAGTCATCACCAATGGTAAGACCAGTATTAAACATGGATTGTAGCTGCCCATATTTAATTATAAATTGGCGTTTTAGTAACATTTCACCATGAATTTCTTCACCTAATGTTTCATAGGTTGCATCGCCAGGTGTGTAATCATAGTACATACTCGATATAGGTGCACGCCAATCATAAATAACTATATTGTCATCCTGTTCGTCCAATAATGTGGCTACACCTATATAAATTTTTAAAGGATCTTGGTGCCCATTTTGTAAAAAGTCAATACGAGCAAAATAGGGTGATTGTTGTAAACGTTCGTATACCTTTACGTTACGAATTGCACGTTGCTGTGCAAGCTCTGAGTCAGATAGAAGCTCTACCTGTTGCTTAATCGCAAAAAAGGTTTCGTCAACATCTTCAGCAGTATCTAAATTAACTCTGACATCGTTCCAAAAGGATTTCTTCAGGGCGACAGCATTTTCTTTGAAGCCTTTTTCCTTTAGCAGTAATTCGTTTTTTTTGTATTCAATGAGATTTAAACTATGCTCTAGGTAATGCTTTTCTTCTAGCCATTCTTTTTGATTTTCCAACGTTTACTCACATTCCTCTCCAATTTTTCTCTTCCTGTGGCAGTAATCCTCACCTATAAAGATGGTGAAAATGAAGGTAATTGTGATTCTCTATTAAATGGTTGTCCAAACACCTTTATCCCAAGGGGAAAAGTAGGGTGATTGAATCAGGAAATTTATCATACATCTACTTCGCAAAGAAGTATAGTCTAGTAATTTTTGTAAATTTATGATACAATAACAGTGTAAGGTAATAAAATATTAATACATATAGATTGCTCTACAAAAAGGTGGAGCAGTCTTTTTTATATGTACTATCCTGACACAATATGACTGATTACAATAAATTATTGTTAAAATTAATAGCATCCATACCTAAAGAATTTGACACGATACACGATATAGAATCTTGAAGGGAGGTGAAAAGGATGAAGGTAATCTTTACAGTGGGGTTGCCTGGGAGTGGAAAAAGTACATTTGTGAAACAGTTAGCAATAAGCGAAAATGCGGTCATTCTTTCGAGTGATGCAATACGTCAGGAATTGTTTGGCGATGCAACGAAGCAAAAATCACGTGTAGTCTTTCGTACATTATATGAGCGTTTAAATAATTTAGTGGCAAAAGGTTTTTCCGTCATAGTTGATGCCACAAATATTGAAAGGGACCGCAGGGTGTTTGCACTTCGTAAATTACCAAGCACCATTAAGAAGGAATGCTATTACTTTGATACACCTTATTCAATTTGTGTAGCTAGAAACCAACAACGGAAGCGGCATGTACCATTATTGGTGATGGAAAAAATGAGAAAGCATTTAGAATTCCCAACAGTAGGAGAAGGATTTGATGTAGTGCATATTGTACATGATTCAAGTCCCCATGAAATTTCTCGACAGCAATTTATTGCACTTATTCAAAGCCAGCCCACCTATGAAGAGCTTTTTCAAACACTTCGATCAATCCCACTTTTTAAAGAAATTTATCAATTCGATCAAGAAAACTCATTCCATCAATTTTTATTATGTCAGCATACGTATTTCGTATTAGCCTATATCAATGAATACTATATGGAAAGCGACAAATTGGCATTACAAATAGCTGCATTGTTTCATGATGTCGGCAAGCCATTTTGTAAAAAATATAAACCATTCCAACAACGATATGGCTACTTTGGACATGAAAATGTATCTGCTCAACTGGTTTGTCATTTTTTATTAGAGCTAGGCTTTGAGAAGAACTTTGTTTTAAAGGTCGTTTATTTAGTGCAATTCCATATGTTAATACAGTATGGGGGCGATAAAGGTGGCAGTGAAATTTATCATCTATTAGATGGTGATTTATTAACGAGGCTTTACTTTTTCCGTGAAGCAGATCAATTTGCTAAATAAATAATAGGGAAAGGAAGTGATGATATGTCGAAATTAAAAAAATACCCAAGAAGCTTTCATTTACCTTGGAGCAGGGGCTATACCCATGATGATAAAGTTGCTAAAAACGTGAATCACTTTTTAGGAAAAGAAGTGGTTGTCACTGAAAAATTAGATGGGGAAGGCACAACCCTATACAGAGACTATATGCATGCTAGAAGTATCAATTCAGCCAACCATTCCTCTAGACATTGGGTAAAAACATTTCACGCGGGTTTTGCGTATAGGATTCCAAATGATTGGCGATTATGTGGAGAAAATGTTTACGCCAAGCATTCCATTTATTATCAAGCGTTAACAAGCTACTTTTATTTATTTAGTATTTGGAATGAAGATAATATTTGTTTGAGCTGGGATGAGACGATTGCCTTTGCCGCTGAGTTAGGTATTGAAACGGTACCTGTTTTATATCGAGGGATTTTCGATGAAGAAAAAATAAAACGTACATTTACGGGTATATCACTGTTTGATGGTGAACAAGAGGGGTATGTCATTAGAAATGCTGGTTCATTCCATTACGATGATTTCCAATACAATTTGGGGAAATTTGTCAGAATGGATCATGTTCAAACAAGTGAGCATTGGTTACAAGAAGAAATCATTCCTAATCGTTTAAAATAAATCTGATGTAGGAGAAAATGTGATTTCAAAATAGTAAAAAGGGACTGAGAAAAATGTAATACTACATCAATCATTCAAAAATTATATATTATGAGGAAGAATGCAAGGGCTGCATATCCCTATAAAAGGGGGTTTACGGGTTCGATTCCTGTCATCCTCACGTAATAAAATATTAACACATTTAATAAAAGGTCTCCTTATAAACTTGGAGGGTACTGAAAAAGTCGATTTGCCACAAAAAATGTGATGCAAATCGACTTTTTTAAGTTTTTATTGACCTTTAACCCTTGTAGGGGGTTTTTCTATGGGGAGAAGCCAACTTAGTAGAAGAATAATAATTTTATTGTACAGAATTATCTAAAAATATTGACATTTTAATTTTTGTTTTTTATTCTTGTTTATAAAGTTTCCATTAAACAGAATACTTTTCCGTTTGGTGGAAAAATAGGTGGGTGATAACTACAATAAATAGTTTGAATTAGGGTATATATTGTAAATGTCTCAAACGCAATTGGAAAGCTTTCTATACTACATTTTTTCGTTAGGGGTGAAGTGCATGGCGAACCAGCACCAAGAAAAAGAGGTAGAAGTGTCACGAATAAAGGGGATTAATGCGTTTGTTTTAATGTTTATCATCATTATCACGATGACAATACTGACATACGTTTTGCCAGCAGGTCAGTATGATCGGATTGAGAGTAACGGGAGAATGGTTGTAGATCCAGAATCATTTCACTATATCGATTCAAATCCTGTTGGTTTTCTTGAAATGTTTAATAGTGTTCATTTAGGAATGCTTGAAGGTGCATCTATTATTTTATTTGTTTTTTTATTCGGTGGAGCACTAGGGATAATGCAAAAAACAGGGTCCATTGATTCATTTATTAAAGTAATGGCTTGTAAATTTGGGAAGCAGGAGTATGTATTAATACCTATTCTTGTTTTAATTTTTGCTAGTTTAGGAACTTTAATAGGTTCGGCTGAAGATACACTTGTTTATATTGCGATCGTTATTCCATTAACAATGGCATTAGGAATGGATGCTATTACAGGGTTTGCGATAGTGATACTAGGAACTTTAGCTACTGGCTTTACTTCAGGAATTACCAATCCGTTTAATATTGGCGTTGCTCAAACGATAGCTGAATTACCAATGTATTCGGGAATGTCCTATCGGATTATCGTTTTCTTTGTTTTTTATATTTTGACAGTTCTTTATATATATAGGCATGCAAAGAAAGTAAAAAATGATCCGTCTAAAGGGATTTATGGGAAATTTAAACGAGAAGAGAGTATTAAAATAGATTTAGACTTTAAGATGAGTACCAGTCTTTTACTGGCGTTACTCGTTCTACTAGGAAACTTTATTGCTTTAATTGTTGGGGTTATAAAATTTCAATGGTACATTAGTGAAATTGGCGGGATTTTTCTATTAAGCAGTATTATTATGTCTGTGATTTGTAGGGTTAGTCCAAATAAAATGGCTGAAGGATTTATTTCTGGTGCACGCGATATGGTTGAGGGAGCTTTAATCATAGGCTTTGCTCAAACGATTTTAGTCATTACAACTGCAGGAGGACTAATTGATACAATTCTTTATTTTGTAGCAAATGCAGTAAGTGTATTACCTGCTTCTATTAACGCAGTTGGGATGTTTTTGCTTCAACTTTGTTTGAACTTCTTAGTACCATCTGGAAGCGGACAAGCAGCTTTAACGATGCCTATTATGACGCCCTTAGCAGATTTAATTGGTGTAACAAGGCAAACAGCCGTATTGGCTTTCCAGTTTGGTGATGGTATCTCCAATATGATTATTCCAACAAGTGGTATTTTATTAGCAGGGTTGGCTATTTCAGGTATCCCATTCTCCCAATGGGTTAAATGGGTTTTCCCATATTTTCTTATTCAGACAGGTTTGGCGATTGTTTTATTAGTCATTGCACATGTCATGAACTATGGACCGTTTTAACAAATTGAATAAAAAATGATAGAGAGAAGGGAAAAACTATGGTTGGAACAGACGTTTTGAAGCAACAGGTTATTAAATGGCGACAGCATTTACATATGTATCCGGAATTATCATATCAAGAGCATAAAACGGCACAATTTATTTATAATCAGTTAAAAACATTCCCACATTTAGACGTTAAACGCCTTACAGAAACTAGTGTATGTGCATTTTTAAGAGGAACTAAAACGGAAGGTAATGGTCATACAATTTTATTACGAGCAGATATTGATGCATTACCGATTGAGGAAGAAACTGATCTCTCATTTAAATCACAAAATTCCGGAGTGATGCATGCTTGTGGTCATGATGCACATCCGGCAATGTTACTGGGGGCGGCTAAAGTATTAGCTGAACGTGGGACAGATTTTAATGGAGAAATTCGATTTGTCTTCCAGCACGCTGAGGAGGTCACTCCAGGTGGTGCCGCACAGCTTGTGTCTTTAGGTATTGCAGATAATGTAGATTTTGCTTTTGCACTACATGTAAGCCCTGATTATGAAGTGGGGCAATTTGCAATAAAAGATGGTAAATTTACTGCAGCAGCAGATGATTTTGAAATTAAGTTATATGGACGTGGTGGTCACGCCTCTACACCTGAGGTTTCAATTGATCCTTTATTAATTGGCTCAGAAATTGTTATAGCATTGCAAACAATTGTATCCAGAAAAGTACCGAGCATTCATGCCCCTGTTTTAACGGTTGCTAAATTTCACTGTGGGACAGCATTAAATATCATTGCTGACACAGCTGAGCTTGGTGGAACGATTCGCTCTCTAGATGCTAAAGTTCGGGTGGAAGCACGTGAACATTTAGAGAAAATCGTTCATAGTATTGCTTACATGCATGGAGCAACAGTAGAAATTAAATGGGAGCTGGGTTGTCCCTCGGTGACGAACGATAAGGAGCTAACGGCATTATCTCGCAGAGTAGCTAGTGATATTGTCGGAGAGACAGGGGTTAAAGAATTGCCTGCACCAATGTTTGGAACAGAGGATTTCGCAGATTTTTCAGAGGTTGTCCCTTCTTCTATGCAATTTATAGGCGTACATAATGTAGATTTTGGAGAAGCTTTCCCACTACATCATCCGCGCTTTAGGATTGATGAAGACGCACTTATTTATGGTGTCCGCTATTTTGAAAATATAGCACGTACACTTTGTCCTTAAAAAATGAACTCCCAAACGAGGAGGGCACTGAAAAAGTCGATTTGCCACAAAAAAAGTGATGCAAATCGACTTTTTTAAGTTTTCAAATTCTTTCAGTGTCCTTCAAACAAAATGTGATTTCATTTTTATTACCTGGAAAATATTATGTCATTCGGAGGGGAGGGAGCTTTTAAACAATTAGTTTTAGAAAAATTCACTACACACGATTTAGTATTGATTAACTTTTAATACTTTAGCTGTCGCAAATTTTATTTGATTATGGAAAGTGTTAAATAGTAGGAGAGATTTATAGTAGATTGAAAAGAAAAGTAGCAAAATATTAATATACTAATTGGAAAATATAGTATAATATAACATATGACATTTGTTATATTAGGAGGAATAAATGGTGAGAAATGGTTTTTCATCAATAGTTAGTGTTTTATTGTGCTGTTTTTTACTTCTGTTACCGTTTACAGCGAATGCTCATCCAGGTCGAACTGATAGTAATGGTGGGCATACCTGTCGAACTAACTGTGAAAAATGGGGATTAAAATACGGAGAGTATCATTATCATAATGGTGGGGGTAGTGCATCTAATGGAGGGAGTAGTAGTACATCAAAACCCGCTCCTTCATCACCTGTGCCAAAAGTAGATGAGAATCAAGTGAAGGCTGATAAATATTACACAGCTGCAATGGATTTATATAATCGTGCAGATTATCAGAAAGCTATTACTGAGCTTGAAAAGATTTATGAATTGGATAAAGGAAATAGTAAAACAGAAAATCTTATTCAAAAGTCTATGAGTAATATTTATGAATTGGCTAATTCTAAGGCTAATGAAGAGGATTATTCAACAGCAAAAGATTACGCAGTTTATATCAAGGAAAATCAACGTTCTAGTGTTGAGATAAAACAAAAGGCTACAGGTTTATTAGCACAAATAGAAGAGAATGAGAAAATCAATGAGTTACTTAATAAATCGGCAATTGCTAGGGATGAAAAAAATTATGTAGAAGCATTCGGCTTTATTCAAGAGGCTCAGAAGGTAAAAGAGTTAGATAAGACTAAATCTTTATATAATGAAACGGTAGAGGTTTTAGCAAGCGATGCAGAGGAAGCTTTTCACAAGAAGAAGTATGGAAATGCTAAAAAGTTTTACAAATTACTGATCAAAAATACGGAAATGCCAACATTAATTTCACAATATCAAAAGAAGCTTCAACGAATACAAGTTGAACAGTTACTAAATAAAAGTTTTGATATTGAAACAGCAGATCTTGAAGGAACATCTCTATTTAATCATTTAATGGAAGAGGAAAATAACACATCGTATGATGAAAATATTATAAATATATTAAAAAACTCCTTACAAGAAGATGATTCTATGAATTACATATTTAATGTTAATATCAAAGAATTATTCAAAGGAGGAAATAAGGATGCTTCATGAGCCTAAGTTAAAGCATAGAACTTCAATTTTAAAATCAACTTGGTTTATGTGGTTTTGGCTAATTATTTTTCCTCCTGTTGGAATATTTCTAGTGTGGAAGCGGGGAAGACTTACCAAAATGAAACGAACTATAGCTACCGTAATAGCTACTGCCTATTTTGTCTTCCCAATAATTATTGTTATGGCAACAACGTTACCCCTTTATAATAACCATGAAGAATTTATAGAAGCATTCAATAAAGAAGTAAAAAACCTAGATTTATCTTATTCTCTAGAAAATATAAAAAAGGAAGAAGAAACGATTACATCGAAGTTGGATAAGGATATTACTTTGATTGAAAATATTGATGAAAAAGGTGCAGTACACGAGTTGGTAATGGTGGGTCAAGGAGAAGGAATGGATATTATACTTTCTATGGGATTGTTAATTGGTATGACAAATCCCAATTTAAATCAAAGTCAAGTTGGGACTGTTTTAAAAGAATTACGTTTATTTGACGAAAGCTATCAATATCAAAATAATGAAACAACAGTAGAGAAAAATACGATTCGTTATAATTTAAAGTATGATCAATCTGTTGGTGTCATCTTTAGTATTTCAAAAGTAAATTAAAAAAGTGCGAGCAACCACTCGCACTTTTTTAATAATACTATTTTGTATAATTATCAAAATAACCTTGAATATAAATCATTGGTGTTCCTTTATCACCTGAACCAGAAGTTAGGTCAGAAAGAGAACCGATTAAATCCGTTAAACGACGTGGTGTTGTTCCTTGAGCAGCCATTTGACCAGTTAGATCCTCATCTTTATTTTGGATATACTCAGAAATCGCCGCTTTTAATTCATCACCACGAAGGTCTGCAAAATCATTATCAGCTAAATATTTAAGTTTAACTTCATTTGGTGTTCCATCTAAACCAGCAGTGTAGGCTGGTGAGACTACAGGGTCAGCCAATTCCCATATTTTACCCACAGGATCTTTAAATGCACCATCACCATAAATCATGACCTCAACTGTTTTACCTGTAGCCTCTTTAAGTTTAGCTTGGATACCATCAACAATTGGCTGGCAAGTATGTGGGAATAATTTCACACTATCTTCAGTGGCTTTGTTTGAACCAAGTAATCCATATTCTGCATTGAAGCCTGAACCGTTAACAGATGCTGATAAGATGTTATCAAGGCTATAAACTTTTTCAGCCCCATTTGCTGTTAGAATACGTTTTGTGCGTAAGCGTGTATGAATATCACAAGTTAAAACACTCTTCGTATAGTCCAAAATTGTTTTTGGATTATTTGAAAAGATAACCTCACAAGAAGCCCCCTCAGCTTCGATTATTTCCTTATAGTATTCAATATAATCTACACCTGTAAATGTGTGTTTTTTATAGCCGAAATGCTCGCGGAATTCAGCTTCATTTAACGTATCTGTCCAAGGGTTAATTCCTTTTACATCTAGCTCGTCGATATCAACTAGGTGATTACCAACCTCATCAGATGGATAACTTAACATAAGAACGACTTTTTTTACGCCTTTAGCAATACCACGTAAGCAGTTTGCGAAACGGTTACGGCTAAGAATTGGGAAAATAACACCAACCGTATCATCACCAAACTTAGTAGCAACGTCTGCTGCGATATCGTCGATTGATGCATAGTTTCCTTGTGCACGTGCTACGACAGATTCTGTTACTGTGACAATGTCTCGATCTTCAATTGAGTAGCCTTCAATCTGAGCGGCATTTAATACCGTATCAACAACGATTTGTTCAATATTATCGCCTTCGTTAATAATTGGACCACGAAGACCTCTTACAACTGTACCAACTACACGTTCCAAAATAATCTCTCCTCATTAAATAGGTAAAATAATTTATATAAATAATAATCAATATAATTTTACTATACGCCCCTTTAATGATATAAGTAAAATTAATAGTTCATATAATAGCTATAAGGAGTGCTTATATGATAGGGAAGTTAGATTTATATCGCGTTTTTAGTGTTGTTGCTAAAAATAATAGCTTTTCAAGAGCTGCTAGGGATTTATATATGACACAGCCTGCGGTTAGCCAAGCTATGATGCAATTAGAAAAGGAACTGGGTACACGTCTCTTTAATCGCACACCAAAAGGGGTAACACTAACAACCGAGGGTAGTCTTTTATTCGAATATACGAATTCAGCGTTAGGTCTTTTAGATGCCGGAGAGGAAAAGCTACTGGAATTTAAAAATTTAACAACCGGTCAATTAAAAATTGGTGTAGGTGATACGATTTCTCGCTTTTTTTTAATGCCATATTTAGAGGCATTTCATACCATGTATCCCAACATAAAATTACAAATGTTAAATGGAACGACATCTGAAATTTGTAATTTTATTAAGTCTGGTGAGGTGGATATAGGACTTTGTAATTTTCCAATAGAAGATGCGACATTACGGTTAACCGTATGTACAGAGGTTCAAGATATTTTTGTGTGTGGTGAGAAATATCGAACATTGATGTCAAAAAAATTAAGCTATGAGGATCTTTTAAAATTTCCCCTTGTTTTCTTAGAGAAAAAATCAAATTCCAGAAAATATGTAGAAGATTATTTATTTGCGAGAGGGATTCATATAGAACCTGAGTTTGAGCTAGGATCACATGATCTTGTGCTAGAATTCGCACGTAGTAATTTAGGCATTGCCTGTGTAACGAAGGAATTTTCTAAGGATTATTTGCAACGAGGACTTTTATATGAGTTAACATTAACAGAACAAATACCAGCACGTAGTATAGGCATGTGTTATTTAAAGAGTGTTCCACTTTCAAGGGCGGCAGCGAAATTTGTAGATATTATAGAGCAAAAGCAGGAGCGTAAACGTCTAAATCCAAGGAATATTAAGTAAGCTTAGCGACTAGTAGCACGCTAAGCTTTTTTGAGTATAGCTTCAATAAGTGTGTCAGCATTACGCTTATTTTTCATCGTTGGTGAGTATAGATACGAAAATGTTCGCATAAAATGCTGCTCCTCTAAATGTAAAATTTTGATATCCCCACTCTTTAATTCACGCTCAATTACACTTGCCGATAGCAATGAAAGTCCAAGACCCTGTATAACGCTCTCCTTGACACCTTGATTACTGCTAACTGTAAGAAGTGAACGTACCTGAAGCCCATTTGCTCTAAATAAATGGTCTAAATAGTAGCGTGTACCTGAGCCTTCTTCCCGCGCAACCCAGTTCTGCTGCTGTAGGTCCTCAACAGTAATAGTAGGCACTTTTGTAAGAGGATGATTACTGGCACTAACAATAAATAATTCATCCTGCATAAATGGTTTAATAATAAGTTCATGATCGTGTGCCTGCCCCTCAATAAGACCAATATCAACCTGTAATAACTTTGTATACTGTATGATTTCTTTTGTATTACCAATAATAATTTGAAGCTCCAGCTGAGGAAACTGCTGTTGTAGGCTTGCTATGATGGGAGGCAGGATATATTCACCGATTGTAAAGCTTGCGCCAATAGTAAGTGTACCTTGAATTTCATGGTGATAGGCTAAAATTTCTTCCTTTGCTTGCTCTGTAATGGCCATTATTTGTTTTGCTCGATTATATAAAATTTCTCCAGTCGGTGTGATTTGCACAGATTTTGGTGAACGAATAAATAAAGTGGTTTGCAGTTCCTGTTCTAAATTTTTAATGTGTAAGCTGACACTTGGCTGCGAAATATGGAGTATTTCGGAGGTCTTTGTAAAGTTATTAACCTCGACTAATGTGATAAATGTTTTTAAAGCGTCATATTGCATGCGATCACTCCTATCATTAAAAATATTAATAATCATAATTATATATATATATTTTACTGATGATTAACTTTTTTATAAAGTATAATCATAAAAGGATGAAAGAAGTGAACATCATGGTGAATGGACAGAATCGATTAAAAAGCTTCCTAGCTCCAGCATTTATCAAGGGAATATTGTTAACACTCCTTATAGCTCTAGCAGCGAAATATATTTCAACATTTCCGTTCTTCTCAATATTGGGCCAGCTTGTCATTGCTATTTTATTAGGAATGGCTTGGAGAGCAGCCTTTAAGGTGCAGGATGCTTGGCAGGTTGGTATATCATTTTCTAGTAAAAAGCTATTAAGATTTGGAATTATTTTATTGGGAATGCGCTTGAATTTAGCTGATATTTATCATGCTGGAGTGAGTGTTTTTCTGATTGCATTATTAGATTTAGTATTCGCCTTAGTGATTGTCTACGGTTTAGCAAAGATGTTTCATGTTGAACGAAAACTTGGCATTTTAACGGCTTGTGGAACTGCTATTTGCGGAGCGGCCGCTGTCGTGGCTATTGCTCCTCAAATTAAAGCGAATGAAAAAGAAACAGCTGTGGGTGCAGCAATTGTCGCACTACTTGGCACGTTATTCACATTAATCTATACATTGTTCTATTCATTATTTGGCTTAGCTCCAACCGAATATGGTGTATTTACAGGAGGTACCTTACATGAAATTGCCCATGTGATTGCAGCAGCATCAGCAGGTGGCAATGAAGCTATCGATATGGCAGTTATTGTTAAGCTAACACGAGTGGCTTTACTCGTGCCTGTAGCGATTATTATTGGTATTTTTTATAGAAAAATGGAGAAAGGGCAGGAAAAAGAGCCATTTTCGCTGTCAATCATCCCATGGTTTATTCTTGGATTTTTAGCTATGAGCGCGATTAATTCACTAGGAATAGTTCCTCCTTATGTAGCACAGGCATTTGTTAATATTGCCTATATTTTAATCGGTATGGCTATGGCTGGATTGGGATTAAACGTAGACATAAAAACCTTTAAGCAATTAGGTGTAAAAGCCTTTATTGCAGGGCTTATCGGTTCAATTTTCTTATCCATTGTAGGGTATCTTTTAGTTATTTTCATAAAATAATTAAGGCAAAAAAATCCTGCATATTTTCGAATATGCAGGGTTTTTTTAGATAGAATCAGAAGATAATTTAATGATAAATTAGCGAGCTGCTTCGATCGAAGACGCTAATTCTGCTATAACGATTTTGCTGGCTATCATTGGACTATTTTCAGGTTTTGCTCCCTCTGAGCCCGTTTCTGGACGATGATGGGCAGTTGCGAATGCATCGCTATTACGCCAAGCTTGGAAATGTTCCTTTGATTCCCAGTACATGTTGACGCTCATTTCGTCATAAGTTGGGTCATCAGTTGACACTAAAACCTCTACTTTATGAAAACCTTCAAACTGCTGTAGCGGTCCTGGCTTTGTAAAATTCGGTGCCATTTTTGCAGCAAAGCCCGGTTTAACCTGAATACGATTTGTCACAATAATCATGTTTTCTACCCCCCTAATCATTTTTAAGATAAAGATAACATATTTAATTCGAATGAAATTATCAATGATTATCATTCGCAATCAATGATAATTGTCGTAGGAAGACATTGTCAATAGAATAGCAATGTTTATACTATAAAAGGTTAAAGGATATTAAGAATTATGTAAAGTTTATCATCGATATAAAGTGTGTTTAAACGGATTTGTCCGATTGGACTGTGGACACTTAGCTGACATATTCCGATGTTATAATGATAACACGATCAAGCTAGGCACGAGGTGAAGGACATGGCAAAAATATTAATTGTAGAAGATGAATTTGCAATAAGTCAGGTGTTAAAAGCTTATTTAAAAAAGGTTGGCTATGATGTGATGCAATGTTTTAATGGCGGGCAGGCACTGACTGTGTTTCAAGAGTGTCAACCAGATTTAGTGCTACTAGATATTATGTTGCCAGAGAAAAATGGTTGGAGGGTTTTAGAGGAAATAAGAGATACTAGCTCTTGTCCCATCATTATGTTAACGGCATTAGGAGATGTAAATTACCGTTTAGAGGGCTTTGATCAAGGGGCAGATGATTATATTGCTAAACCATTTATAGCAGACGAGGTAGTGGCTAGGGTAAAGGCTGTTCTAAGACGTGCCAAAGGAAATCATTCTGCAGTAGAGAAAAAATTTGGCGGGCTTGAAATAGATACGAAGGCACATCGGGTACTACTGAATGGAGAGGAAATCATTTTAACACCTAGAGATTTATCGGTGCTATTATTTTTGGCTGAGCATCCCAATCAAACATTTACACGGGATCAGTTAATTGAGCAGGTTTGGGGCTGGGAGTATGATGGTAGCGATCGAGCAGTTGATTTAGCGGTGAAGCGACTGCGAAAGGCATTGACAGATTGGGATGAGACAGATGGAGAAATAAAGACATTACGTGGATTGGGGTATCAGCTAAGTGCTCCAAAAAGATAAACGTATATCTTTGCTCAACTACTGGACAAGTCGCTATTTATTGACGCTCTTTGTAGGACTAGCCATTATCTCTTTTATATCCGCCGTATGGATTCGTCATACAACATTGGAAAATAGATTGGAAATGATGAAATTTTTAGCCGATGAAACAGTATTTCGTCTTACAGATACTACAGGGTCAAATAATGGACCTATCGGCGGGATTCCAGGTTTTATTGGTAACCGAGAACGATTTAGCATGAGAGAAATTGATCCTATTTTATATGTTGCTGACGTAGAAGGCAATGTCTTAACAAGTAATCGACCAATTCCTCCAGGCAGTGCAAAAAATGTCGCCCATTTACTTGAGGGTGAAGAAGGTACTAAAAAAATAATCGAAATGAATAAAGGACAAGAGACAGTTCAATATGTTGTAAAACGAAAAGTCGAAAGTAATCAAAAGCTAGTTGGCTGGGTGCTTGTGCTTGAGAAAAAAGAAAACTTAACGAAAGTAAATCAAGCATATGGTCAATTAGCGTTACTGATAGGAGCTCTTGCCTTATTAGGGTGGGAAGCTATTTATTTGCTGTCAAGGCGTTTGGCACATCCAATCAAACAGGTAGCCGAAGCCGCGAAGCAAGTGCAAGAGGGTAATTATACAGTCAATTTGCCTGAAAATAATAAGGAAGAGGAAATTTATGAGCTTGTTACATCCTTTAAGGAAATGGCTAATCGTTTAGAGCAATTGGAAAAAACAAGAAAGGAACTATTAGCAGGTGTTACACATGAGCTTAAAACACCTGTCACATCAATTAGTGGACTGTTACAAGCAGTGAGGGATGGCGTTGTTACGGGTCAGGATGCTAAAGAATTTATTCAAATGGCATTAGTTGAAACGACAAAAATGAAGACTATGGTGGGCGATTTACTAGCCTTCAATCAATTCGCTGTCGATGCCATTCCGGTCAGACTAGAGACAGTTAATGTTAATCCACTTATACGTGATGCAGTTACACAGTGGGAGGTAATGCAGGAAGAAGAGGCAGTAAAAATCCACATACAATTGCTTGCACAACCCGTCTATGTTCAGGCTGATGTTGTCCGTATGCAGCAAATTATCACAAATTTATTAACGAATGCAAGGCAGGCCATGCAGGAGGGAACCGTCACGATTAGCTTGCTGAAAAAGAATGATTCGGTTTCCATTACTGTGCGAGACACTGGGCATGGTATTCCTCAAGAGGAGCAGGCATTTATTTTTGAACGCTTTTTTAGAGGTGAAAATAAAAAATATACCATTCGAGGACTAGGCTTAGGTTTATCACTTAGTAAAATGATGGCTCAGTCAATTGGTGGCGATTTGCGACTAATAGAAAGCAATTCTTCAGGAACATGCTTTGACCTATCATTGAAAAAAGCTACTACGCTATAAAAGGCGTGGTAGCTTTTTCGTTTGTAAAGATTTTTTGAAGGAAATGTAAAGCTGACATCTGACTGACACATTAAACCTTTATAGTAGGCTTTGTAAACGAGAAGCTAAAAGAAAGGGCGGAATCATGCTATGAAAAATAGGCTTTTCCGAACGCTAATCTTATCTGCTGGATTCGTCATGCTACTAGCCGGTTGTGCTGGGGGCAGTGGGTACGTAGCAAAGGTGGATGGAGAGAAAATTCTACAAGCGGAATTAGATGATGCGTTGCGTGAACAATACGGTACTGAAGTGCTTGAAACATTAATCACGAACAAAATGGTTGAGCTTGAGGCAAAAAAGCTAGGTGTCACTGTATCAGAGGACAGTATTCAATCAGAGTATGAAGAATTAATGGAGTCATATGGTGGTGAAGAAGCCTTACAGGAAGCTTTGGAAGCTAATGGACTTACAGAGAAAAGTGTAAAAGAAAATATTCGCATATACCAGCTTACCAAAAATGTTATTGCTACAGGCATAGATATTACAGATGAGGAAGTAGCTCAATATTTTGATAACAATAAGGAGAGCTATGGACAGCAAGAAGAGGTTGTAGCAAGTGAAATTTTATTGGAGGATGAGACAACGGCAAAGGATGTACTGAAAAAGCTAAAAGCTGGTGAGGATTTTTCAGAGCTAGCGAAGGCATATTCAATAGATTCAGCAACAAGTGGAAATGGTGGTGACATCGGTACTATTAGTCGAGGTCAAATGGACGAGGCATTAGAGGAAGTAGTATTCAGTCTTGAGAAAAATAGCATTAGTGATATTGTTCAAACATCTGAAGGCTATCACATCATTAAAGTAACCGATACGGTACCTGCAAAAGAGGCAGTACTCGAGGATGTCAAAGCTGATGTTTATGCCACTATTCTTGAAGAGCGGATAAATGAAGAATATACATCTTGGCTAGATGAAAAACAAGAGGAATATAAAATCGAGAGAAAATAAGGAGTGGTTTATATGTCTACTATAACTTCGTTTAATCCTAACGGTCGAAGGGAGATCAAACAAGCAATTTCTTATCCCGACTATGCCTTATTAAAATCAAAACTGCGGCATGTGATGCAGTTAGACAAGCATGCAGGGATGGATGGTAAATATTTAATTCGCAGCACTTACTTCGATAATTTTGCTAATAAGGTTCTTAATGAGAAAAAGGAGGGGTATATCAACCGTGATAAATACCGGGTACGAATTTACGATAAATCCTCAACCATTATTAATTTGGAAAGGAAAAGTAAGCGTAATAATCTTACCTTTAAAACAAAGTGTGCTATCTCTCGAAAGGAATATGAAAAAATGCGTAGTGGGGAAACATCTTGGATGGAAGAAGATCAACGTCCATTAATTCGTGATTTATATCAGGAAGTAAAGTATAACCAACTGAAGCCAGTTACGGTCGTCGATTATGAGCGAGAGGCTTATATGTATGCTTATGGAAACGTTAGAATCACCTTTGATAGTAAGGTACAGTCAAGTCTCCGTAATACAGATATGTTTAATACCAAATTACCTATGGTGGATGTACTTGAACCAAACCTAGTTATTTTAGAGGTGAAATATGATGACTACTTACCAGATATGATTAAGTATTTGCTGCAATCAGTAGATACACGTGCAGAAGCCTATTCAAAATATCAACTTAGTCGAATGTACGGCTAATATAGAGGAGAAATGAACAATGGATACAATCAAGTTTAGTGATATTTTTAAATCTAACTTTTTAGAAAAAACAACATCTTTTTCATTAATAGATTCAGTTATTGGCCTAGTAGTAGCCTTCTTTGTTGGACTTTTTATTTACGCTGTATATAAGAAGACCTTTAATGGTGTAATTTACTCCCATTCTTTTAATATTTCACTGCTAATTATGACAATGGCCACTGCGCTCGTTATTATGGGAATCAGTTCAAACGTGTTGTTATCGTTAGGTATGGTTGGTGCGTTATCAATCGTGCGTTTCCGAACACCCATTAAAGACCCTATGGATTTAGTCTATATTTTCTGGGCAATCGTTTCTGGGATTCTATGTGGTGCAGGGTTTATACCACTTGTTATTATTGGTGCAGTTTTAATTGGGCTTGTGCTACTCGTCTTTGTAAACAAAATTACTGTGGAAAATCCATATTTATTAATTGTGAAATTTGAAGAAGAACTAGCTTGTGATGAAGTAGAAAGAATTATAGCTACACAATCTAAAAAATTCTCCTTAAAATCAAAATCTATTATGCAACATGATGAAATTGAAACAACCTATGAAATTCGTGTGAAACAAAATGATGCCAAATTGATGGACAATCTTACAAAAGTACCTGGAGTAAAATCAGCAGTAATGCTTAGTTACGATGGTAATTTCACAGCTTAGTTAGCACTTTTAGAAACCTATGAAGAGAGGTGAAAATCATGATTAAAGCAAGAGTTGTCTATCTCTGTATGGCAATTCTACTACTCCTCTTTGTCGTATTGTATGCTGTACTTCCCAACATAGGCATTGAAACCAAAAATACCGAGTTTTCTTATGAGAACATTGTGTTTAATAAAAATAAAGTAACAACGGTAGATATTGAGATTGCTGAGGAAGATTGGGCAGACATGCTGGAAAATGCGACAGATAAGGAGCTAAAGCAAGCCAATATCACAGTCAATGGTAGGAGAATAGAGAATGTAGCAATTCGTACGAAAGGAAGTTCATCACTACACTCTGTTGTAAGTAGTGACTCGGATCGATATAGCTTAAAAATCGATTTCGATTACTATGATGATACGCAAAGCTTATATGGATTGAAAAAATTAAACTTAAATAATAATTTTAGTGATTCGACATTGATGAGAGAATATATTTCTTATGAACTGATGGAACAAATGGGATTACCCACACCTGCCCATTCCTATATGTATGTCACTGTAAATGGGGAAGAACGAGGCTTATTTTTAGGTGTAGAGGCAGTAGATGAAACATTCCTGGCAAATAACTACGGCTCTAATGATGGATTTTTGTTTAAGCCAGATGGGACAGGCAGTGATTTGAAATATATAAGTGATAATATTGCTGATTACACGGGGATTGGTTTAAAAACGAATGAAGGCAATGTTGATCAATCAAAGTTCATTGAAATGATTGAGGCCATCAATAGTGGCGGTGATATTGAAAAATATATTGATGTCGATGAAATGTTACGTTATTTTGCTATGAACACCGCACTTGTAAGCCTTGATAGTTATCAGGGCAATATGAAACACAATTACTATTTGTATGAAGACAATGGTGTGTTTTCGATTATACCCTGGGATTTTAATATGTCCTTTGGTGGCTTTGGTGTTGGCGGTAGAATGGGTGACAATAATCAAATTCCAGCCGATGCTGAAAAGAAAAAATTGGGAGATGCACAGATGAATGAGCAATTGGAGAAACCCAATATGAAGTTTCCAAATAATGGCGTTCAACAACAAGGACAGCAGCCAAACGGTGACCGAAAGCAGGGTGGATTCAATATGGAGATGGGGTTGTCTGGCAATCTTATGGAAGATAGTGCTATTAATTTTAGTGTGAGTACCCCTGTATCTGGCGTAATATTAGAGGATAGACCTCTATTAAATGCCTTACTCTCAAATGAAGAATATCGTGCTAAATATGAAGGCTATTTAGAGGAAGTGGCTACTAATTACTTAACAGAAGAATATATCCAAAGCATTACTAAAAAGTTAGCAGTGTTATTAACAACTTATGTGGAAGCAGACCCTACGAAATTCTCTACAACTGAGCAATTTTTAGAGGCCATAGAAGGGGAAAATAGTCTCCCGGAATTTGCTAAGCAACGATCAGCATCTATTTTAAAGCAATTGTCTGGCGAGCTTGTTGTAGAAGCGTCAACATCACAAGGTAATATAGGGATGCCTAATCCTAATGATAATGGTGATGTGAATGGCAACCCTATGCATGAGAATTTTGACCCTAGTCAGCTACCAGAGGATCTTGGTCCTTCTCAGCTTCCTCCTTTCAATCAGGATGGCAATAATCAAGGGGAGCGCCCTGGTCCAATGCAAAGACCCGATCAAAATGGTGGACCGATGGGAATGCCTGGTCAAAATAATGAACAGTTAAATCAAGCAACGGTCATTGATAAAAATACAGTGATTACAATAATCGTCTGTTTTACCCTGTTAATAGCTGCCCTTCTTGGTGTTCTTAAATTCAAGCGAAGAGGTCGTTAAAAAAATAACCATATCCAAAACTTTTGGGTATGGTTTTGCTTTTTATCATGCTAAAATTAAGCATTCTTTTTTTGAGGAGTCAACTAGTATGAATGAACAACAATATGATAAGTATTTGCATATTAATACAGTTGGTGAACAGTATGGTTTTCCTAAACTTGCGCATTATCATCGCTACGAGCCAACACCATATACGGGCCTGGAACAATTATTCTCCGGCTATCAAATGCCTGAAAATCCAGTGTTTATTGATATGGGATGTGGAAAAGGAAGAGTTCCTATTTATGTGCATCATAAATTTCATATCCAGACAATTGGAATTGAAATGGATGCAGGTTTTTATGCAGAAGCAGAGAGTAATAAAAAGAGCTATCTTCAAAAAAATAATGTTCCTATACCCATCTCCTTTATTCATACAATAGCGGAAGAATATTTAATTCAACCAAGCGACACAGTTTTCTTTTTTTTCAACCCGTTCTCTATTCATATTTTCCGTACAGTCATTCATAATATTTGGAAGTCATATGAGCAACATATGCGTGAGATTCATATTATTCTTTACTACCCACCATATGATTATTTGCAGTTTTTACTTCATGGAACACCATTTGAATTAATCCATGAGATTCATTTAGAAAATGAAAAAAATATAAACGAGCGCCTTTGTGTGTTTGCGTTAAAAAAAGCTTAGAGCATCCACTCTAAGTTTTTTTAATGCTTATTGGTATTGTTACTCAAATGTTAGGTAGCAAATGTAGCATTTATTTTCCCGGAAATAAACATATAATATGGCTTTCTGATAGTAATTGGAGTAAAGTATTTCCAAATTAAAAACATATTAATAGTTGACTCTTTTGAACTAAATCACTCAATTTTCGAAAAAAGGACTTCATATAAAAGATTTTTTTATAAAAAAACAAATTAAAATAATAGGTTTATACAAGTATAAACTGAAAATTGATAGATTATTCTTAAATAACTAATTATACTGAAAAATCACTCTAGACTAAATATAAAGAATGTTTTACAATGTAAAAGGCTTAAATGAATAATATTTAATTCAGTTTTAGATAGTTATAAATAATTATTTTCGCTATTGAGGAATTGCATTGAATTGTTTATAATTATCAGAAATATCTAATATTTGAGAAATTTTCAGGGGGAATATAATTATGAAAGACAACAAAAAGCTTAAAAAGTTCGGTTCACTTTTAGTTGCTACTTCATTAATTGCTGGTGTACTTGCTGGTTGTGGTGCTGGAGATAGTTCAAGTTCAGGAGGAAGCTCATCCTCAGGTGGTTCATCAGGTGGAGGTTCATCTAATGGCGGTACAATAAAAATTGGTGCAAACCTAGAGCTTTCAGGTAACGTAGCTTCTTATGGATCTTCGATTGGATTAGGCGCAGAGCTTGCTGTGAAAGAGATTAATGACAAAGGTGGTATCGATGGGAAAAAAATCGAGCTGATTAAAGTTGATAACAAATCAGAAAACTCAGAGGCAACTGCTGCAGCCATTAAACTAATAACACAGGATAAAGTAGTAGCGATGTTAGCTCCTGCAACTTCTGGTAATACAGTTGCCACAGTGCAAATTGCCAATGACAATAAAGTTCCAATTGTTACTGGATCTGGGACAGCTCCAAATATTACAGTAAATGATGATAAGAAAGGTACTATTAATGAATATGCATTCCGTACCTGCTTTATTGATCCATTCCAAGGAATTGTAGCAGCAAACTTTGCTTCCAATAAATTAGAAGCGAAAAATGTAGCTATTTTTGCTGACAATGCCTCTGATTATGCTAAGGGTCTAGCAAAATCATTTAAAGAAACAATTACTAAAAATGGCGGTAAAGTCATTAAAGAAGAAGCATATGTAGCTAAAGACACTGACTTCCGTACACAGTTAACCAATATTAAAGGGGCGAACCCTGACTTCATTTTTATCCCTGGATACTATGAAGAAGTTGGTTTAATTGTTAAACAAGCGCGCGATTTGGGCATTGATGTTCCATTGATGGGGGCTGATGGTTGGGATTCACCAACATTAGTAGAGCTAGCTGGGAAGGAAGCGCTGAATAACACATATATTACAAACCACTACTCTGCGGAAGACCCAGATCCGAAAATTCAAGATTTCGTAACAGCATTTAAAGCTGCGAACAAGGATAAAGCACCTGATGCATTCAATGCACTTGGCTATGACACAATCTACTATATTGCAGATGCAATTGAGCGTGCAGGCTCTACAGATGGGGAAGCAATTAAAAATGCATTAGCAAAAACAAAGGATCTTTCATTAGTAACAGGTACTTTCTCAGTTGACAAACAACATAACCCAATTAAAACAGCAACAGTTCTTGAATTCCAAGACGGTAAACAAGTGTTCAACTCTAAAGTTAATCCTTAATGTTTGTAGTAAGGGGGAGGCGGGTAAACACGCCTTCCTTTTTTATGTGTAGTAGATAGCTAGAATTTGCAAATAAATAGATTCTAGCAAAGGGAATCGGAAAAAACTTTTGATAGGGACACAATTTATTCTGCATTCAATAATAACATGTAGAGTACGTCCCGTTTTTGGATTTTTCAAAAAATAAAAGGAGTGAACGCTCATGGAATGGATACAGCAGCTTGTGAATGGTATTTCACTAGGTAGTATCTACGCATTAATAGCGTTAGGGTATACGATGGTATACGGGATTATTAAGCTGATTAACTTTGCCCACGGCGATGTTTTCATGATTGGGGCATTTATTGGCTTTTACGCAATCGCTAAATGGGAACTTGGCTTCTTCCCAGCACTATTATTGGCGATGGTAATCTGTGCAATATTTGGTGTTCTCATTGAACGTATTGCGTATAAGCGTCTAAGGAATGCAACACGTATTGCTGCATTAATTACTGCAATTGGTGTTTCACTATTAATCGAATATACAACGATTTTCTTCAGAGGTGCGCAACCAGCAGCTTATCCTGATGTCATTAAAAATAAATCATTTGATATTTTTGGCATTCAAATCAGTAGTACATCCATTTTAATTTTATCTGTCGCAATTGTACTGATGATTCTTTTACAATTCATCGTACATAAAACAAAAATCGGAAAGGCGATGCGTGCCGTTTCTCATGACGCGGATGCAGCACGTTTAATGGGAATTAACGTTGATAATACCATTTCAGCGACATTTGCTATTGGTTCAGCATTAGCAGGAGCTGCAGGCGTTATCTTTGGTGTGTATTATACGAAAATTGATCCTTTAATGGGGGTTATTCCTGGGGTTAAGGCGTTCATCGCAGCCGTTCTTGGTGGTATAGGAATTATTCCTGGTGCTATGGTTGGCGGTATGTTATTAGGTGTAGTGGAGTCATTAGTGAGTGCGCTTGGCTTCTCTTTATGGCGTGATGCAGCAGCATTCGTTATTTTAATTTTAATTTTAATCTTCAGACCATCGGGTATCTTTGGTAAAAATGCCCGTGAGAAAGTGTAGGTGAGCGGTATTATGAAAAAGTCTAAAGTTTTCTGGGGCTATGCCGTATTAGCGCTAGTCATCTATGCAGTTGTACAAATTCTTATTACCTCTGGTGCACTTGATATTTACTATCAAAATATGCTAATAACAATGTGTATTAACATTATGCTTGCGGTCAGCTTGCATATTGTTATTGGGATTACAGGTCAATTTTCAATTGGACATGCGGGGTTCTTAGCAGTAGGGGCATATATCTCTGCTATTATTACAACAAAGCTTATGCTGCCATTCCCATTAGCAATCTTCTTAGGGGCATTAGCTGCAGCAGTTGCAGGATTAATTGTAGGTATTCCAACATTACGATTAAAGGGTGACTATTTAGCAATTGCTACACTTGGTTTTGCAGAAATTATTCGTATTATTTTCTTAAATACGGATTATGTAGGTGGAGCAGCAGGGATGCAGGTTAAATATTTATCCAATTGGACGTATGCATTCGTAGGTGTTTTTTTAACAATTCTAGTAATCTCAAACTTTACGAATTCTCGCCATGGACGCGCATGTATTTCTATTCGTGAGGATGAAATTGCAGCAGATGCAATGGGTATTAATACTACTTATTATAAAGTAGTAGCTTTCGCTATCGGTTCTTTCTTCGCTGGACTTGCAGGGGCAATATTTGCACATAATTTTTATATTATTCAGCCAACTACTTTTGGTTTCTTAAAATCATTTGATATTTTAATCTATGTTGTACTTGGTGGATTAGGAAGTCTTTCGGGCTCTGTTATTGCTGCGATCTTCCTAACTATGATTTCAGCGTACCTCGCAAACTTCCCAGAGACACGTATGATTATTTACAGCTTAGTATTAATTGTTGTTATGCTGTACCGTCCAACGGGTTTAATGGGAACAAAGGAAATTACGGATCTATTTAAGTTTGGTAAAAAAGGAGGTACAAAATAATGACTGGAAACCTTCTTATCAATGTTGAAAATATGGGCATTCAATTCGGTGGTTTAAAGGCTGTACAGGGCGTTAATATGTACCTAAATCAGGGTGAGTTAGTTGGTCTTATAGGACCAAATGGTGCTGGGAAAACGACAAGCTTTAATATGCTGACAGGTGTTTATACGCCAACTGAGGGTACTATTACATTTGATGGTATAAAGCTTAATGGGCTTGCTCCATATCAAGTCACACAAAAGGGTATTAGCCGTACATTCCAAAATATCCGTTTATTTAAAGAGCTGTCTGTTCTAGATAACGTAAAGGTAGCCAATCATTCGCTTGCTAAGCATTCAATGTGGTCCTCCATTTTCCGCTTGCCAAATCATTTTAAAGGTGAGGCAGAAATGGAGCTTCAATCCATTGAGTTTTTAAAAATCTTTGGTCTAGATATTTATAAAGATGAGCTGGCAAAAAACTTGCCATACGGAATGCAACGTCGATTAGAAATTGCTCGTGCCCTTGCAGCAAAGCCTAAGCTTTTATTACTTGATGAGCCAGCAGCAGGGATGAACCCACAGGAAACGCATGATTTAATGGAGTTAATAGCATTTATTCGGAAAGAATTTGGATTGACTATTCTTCTTATTGAGCATGATATGAGCTTAGTTATGGGTATTTGCGAACGGATCTATGTGCTCGATCATGGTCAACTAATCGCTGATGGGACACCAGGGGAAATACGCAACAATCCAAAGGTAATTGAAGCTTACCTTGGTGAGGAGGTTATCAACTAATGCTAAAAGTACAGAATATAGATGTATTTTACGGAAATATACAAGCATTAAAAGGCCTCTCTTTAGAAGTAAACGAGGGTGAGATTGTTACATTAATCGGTGCGAACGGTGCTGGTAAAAGTACATTATTAAAAACATTGTCTGGCTTACTAAAACCTAAGGGAGGCATTATTGAATATGAGGGCTTCTCTATCGCAGGGAAGGCAGCTCAGTCAATTGTGAAATCTGGTATTTCCCATGTTCCTGAAGGACGTCGTGTTTTTGCCAATATGTCAGTAGAGGAAAACTTGGAGCTTGGGGCTTATCTTCGTAATGATAAAGCAGGCATAAAAAAAGATATGGACCACGTTTTTGAGCTATTCCCACGTTTACTAGAGCGTCGTAAACAGCAATCAGGAACATTATCTGGCGGTGAGCAACAAATGCTTGCAATGGGGCGTGCATTAATGGCAAAACCCAAGCTGTTATTAATGGATGAGCCTTCAATGGGGCTTGCGCCGCTCATGGTAAAAAATATTTTTAATATTATTGAGCAGGTCAATAAAGAAGGTACTACAGTATTGCTTGTTGAGCAAAATGCCAATATGGCACTGTCAGTAGCTAATCGAGCATACGTATTGGAAACAGGGCGTATTGTTCTTTCTGGTACAGCAAAAGAGCTACAAGAAAGTGAACAAGTAAAGGCAGCGTATTTAGGCGGTTTATAAGAGGGAAGGCATCTCAATGTAGAGGTGCCTTTTTTGCGTGTGAAAAGTCGGAAAAGTAATGGATAGAATGTTATAAGTGAAGGATAGAAACGTAAAAGAGACAGATAGCAGTAGCATTCTTCCTTTATAATTTGATATGGTGAATAAAAGGAGTGAGGTTATGAAGTATTCAGCGCAATATTTTATAGAAAAATTAAATTTAACGGAGCACCCGGAGGGAGGATATTATATATCTTCGTTTCGAGCTTCTGAGGATATAGCGGTTAGAGATGTGCAAAGACCGATTTATACTAGTATTTATTTCTTATTACGTTCGCAGGATATCTCTCATTTGCACCGTTTGACATCAGATGAGCTTTGGTATTATCATGCAGGAAGTCCTCTGACAGTACATATGATTTTTCCAGATGGTACATATGAGGCACGAAAATTAGGCTTAGATGTTGAAGCAGGGGAAGTACCGCAAATCGCTGTGCCGAAAAATACTATTTTTGGCTCCTCTGTAGAGGTAGAAGATACATTTAGCTTAGTTGGTTGCATGGTGGCACCAGGCTTTGATTTTGAGGACTTTGAATTATTTACACAAGATGAGCTTTTAGCTGATTATCCTCAGCATGAGGGGGTTATTCGAAAAATGGCTTATCCATCGATTCGATAAAGAAGTGCCGTCTCACAATTAGCTGAGACGGCACTTTTGTTTACCACAAAATTTTTTCAGGGTAATTGGTCTTTATTTCAATATCATGTAATGCCTTTTTTGTAGAAATGGCAGCTTCCATTAGCTGAGATTTGAGGGATACATACTCATCATCCTCTAACATTATGCGCAAAGCAAATGCTGCCAAATGGGCTTTCCGTTCCTCCCAGCTTAATTGAATATACTCTAGGTTCAGTACATCAATATACTGTGTAGCATAGCGGAATGTTAAGGGATTTTTCGTATGCAGCATTCTTAAAAATACTAAAAACTCTTCCTCATTTAGTTCTTGTTCAAGGCAATCAGCAACTGCCCCCTGGAATTTACGTATGGCAGCAACATCAATATTCCAATCAGAAGAATCGACTAACTCTTTGTGTAGTTGAATAAAATCATTTAATGCAATGGCCATAAAGATAAGCTCAGGCCAAAGTATCTCCGTTGAGAAATAGGCGTTTTTATTAGGGAAAATTAATTCATGCTGTGTCAGAATACTTTTAGTAAGGCCATTACTGACAAATTCCAGTTGACGCTCCCCCTTAGTAGCTTGGCGTAAATTGTAGCAAACATTCAAGATACGAAGACGAGAACCTTGATAATCATAATATTTATTTTCATCCCCTGTTATTTTGTGAATAGCATTGATGAGCTCATCTAAATCCCAAAAGTCACCACTAATACGTGCTCCTGTTAACAGTTCAGTACTTTGTATTGAAAGCATAATTCTCTCCCCTTACCATGCTTTATTTAGGTGTGTATTGAAGTAGTTTGAATAGTTCTGCTCGTTCCTTGTCCGTTAAATCACGCCATTGCCCAACCTTTAAATGACCAAGTTTGATATTCATGATACGAATTCGTTGTAGACGCTTAACGGAATAACCGAGAGCTGAACACATACGGCGTATTTGACGATTTAGACCTTGTTCTAAGATGATTTTAAAGACTTTATCTGATATTTTTTCTACATGGCATGGCAAGGTTGTCGTATCTAAAATATCTACACCAGCCCCCATTTTCTTGATGAATTGCTCCGTAATTGGTTTATCAACTTGCACAATATATTCTTTTTCATGATGGTTTTCTGCACGGAGAATTTTGTTTACTATATCTCCATCATTCGTTAATAATAATAGTCCCTCTGATTCCTTATCCAGACGTCCAATATGGAAAATTCGTAGAGGATGATTGACAAAATCAACGACATTCCCTTTTATATGACGTTCAGTTGTACTAGTAATTCCAACTGGCTTGTTTAAGGCAATATATACGAGCTGTTCCTCTTTTTTTACCTCTTTTCCATCAACACAAACAACATCACCAGCTTCGACTTTACTGCCAACAGTGGCGGCCTCTCCATTAATAGTTACTTTTCCCTCTTCAATCCATTTATCCGCACCACGACGAGAGACGATGCCAGTTTCACTTAAATATTTATTAATGCGCATATTGTTCTCCTATACATTTATATAATTTAAGTATACATTATCGTTGGTTACACCGTGAATGCTAGAAGCTTTTCTAGTAAAAATAAATTAATCGTAAAATTTTTAAAAAAGTTGAAATTATTTTTCGTTTCTGACAATATATTGAGTAAGAGGGTTTCTATGAAATTATTGTTATTTCGATATATAATAATAGTTTTTGTAGATATTTTCTCATTATTTTGTGTAAAGGGGAGAAGTAAAATGGTTTATGCATTTCCAAACACTGAAGGATCGGTAGTTCAATTCAAAGAGAAATATGATAATTATATTGGTGGAGAATGGACACCCCCTGTGAAAGGTCAATACTTTGATAATATCACTCCTGTTACTGGACAAGTTTTTACACAAGCAGCGCGTTCCACAGCTGAGGACATTGAACTTGCACTTGATGCAGCGCATGCCGCAAAAGATGCGTGGGGTAAAACATCCGCAACAGAGCGTGCAAACATTTTACTTAAAATTGCGGACCGTATGGAGCAAAATTTAGAAAAGCTAGCCGTTGCCGAAACATGGGATAATGGGAAAGCGGTACGTGAAACATTAAATGCAGATATCCCTCTAGCAATTGATCATTTCCGCTATTTTGCGGGTGCTTTACGTGCACAAGAAGGTGCAGTAAGCCAAATCGATAATGATACAGTTGCGTACCACTTCCATGAGCCTATTGGAGTAGTTGGTCAAATTATTCCTTGGAATTTCCCACTATTAATGGCTGTTTGGAAGTTAGCACCTGCACTTGCAGCTGGAAACTGTGTGGTGTTAAAACCTGCAGAGCAAACACCAGTTTCGATTATGGTGCTTCTTGAATTGATAGAAGATTTATTGCCATCAGGTGTCCTTAATGTTGTGAATGGCTTTGGTCTAGAGGCAGGAAAGCCGCTAGCATCTAGTCCACGAATTGGTAAAATTGCCTTTACGGGTGAAACAACGACAGGTCGCCTAATTATGCAATATGCTTCACAAAACCTTATTCCAGTTACATTAGAATTAGGCGGTAAGTCACCAAATATTTTCTTTGAGGATATTATGGATGAAGATGATGCCTTTTTAGATAAAGCAGTAGAGGGCTTTGTGTTATTCGCACTGAACCAGGGGGAAGTATGTACATGTCCTTCTCGTGCATTAATCCAGGAATCTATTTACGATAAATTTATGGAGCGTGTCTTACAGCGTGTAGAGGCCATTAAAGTAGGAAATCCACTTGATCCAAATACAATGATGGGTGCTCAGGCTTCAAGTGAGCAAATGGAGAAAATTCTTTCTTACTTAGATATTGGTAAGCAAGAGGGCGCTGAATGTCTAATTGGAGGAGAGAAAAACAATGTAGGTTCAGGCTTTGAAAATGGCTACTACATTAAACCAACTGTCTTCAAAGGGAATAATAAAATGCGCATTTTCCAAGAAGAAATTTTCGGTCCAGTTGTTGCTGTTACAACATTTAAAACAAAAGAGGAAGCATTAGAAATTGCGAATGATACATTGTATGGTTTAGGTGCAGGTGTATGGACACGTGATATGAATACAGCTTATAGATTTGGTCGTGGTATTCAAGCAGGACGTGTTTGGACAAACTGTTATCATGCTTATCCTGCACATGCAGCATTCGGTGGCTACAAAATGTCAGGTATTGGTCGCGAAAATCATAAGATGATGTTATCTCATTACCAACAAACGAAGAACTTATTAGTTAGCTACAGTGAAAACAAACTAGGTTTCTTCTAATCAGTAGGGAGGTGCATGAGCGTGGTCGAGCGTGTTTTAGCAACAGAAGAAGCGCTGGCACTAATCGAATTATTGCAAGAAAAGCATGGACCTGTTATATTTCACCAATCAGGCGGTTGCTGTGATGGATCTTCACCGATGTGTTATCCAGAGGGCGATCTTATATTAGGTGATCAGGATATTTGTCTTGGGGAGATTGGTGGAGCTCCCTTCTATATGCATAAAAATCAATATGATTACTGGAAGCATACACAAATAATTTTAGACGTGGTTGATGGTAGAGGTGGCATGTTTTCACTAGAGGGTGTTGAAGGAAAGCGATTTTTAACAAGATCAAGGGCCTTTTCCACAGAGGAATTAAAGGAATTGGGATTAATTTAAACCTTTATTGTACTAAAAATTGCTCCTTGTAGGATAAGCAAAAAAAGATGTAGGATCATGTATAAACAGCGGCAAAAGTGCAGTGCCGCTGTTTTTTTCTATGTTAATTTTTTTGAAAAAGTGTATGTAGGGCTATATTTCTTGGAGAGTTACGTAACAGTAAAAATTGCTGTATTCGGTCTTGTAGAGTTACTGTGAATAAAGATTTTTTTCTACTGGTTATGTTATTCAATATAATTACCTCCATTCGTATTTGTTATTTCCATTAAACCATATAAAATCGAGTAACATACATTACATTAAGCTTACTTTTTATGTTAATTGTTACAAACTGAAGATATTTTTTAGAATATAGAAGATAAGTGGAGATTGGGTGATCCGTTATCTGAATCCTTTCAATTGGATTTTACGTATATAATGGAAAAAAGGAGTGTACGGAATATGGATTATGCTATGATTGAAAATCAATTTACTCAAACAGTGGAAGCGGTTTCGAAGGCTGCGGGCTGGACAGTTGACCGTAAAATTATCTTAGCAATCGCTAGCAAATATGTGGCGTCAGGGAAGAGCTTTGATTCTGTTAAATATAAAGAAGTATTACAAGAAATGAAGAAGCAATCATCATGGATGTCCCCTTTAAGAACAACAGTTGGGTACAGCATTGCTGCAAACTTGATGGAGCAAGAGGATATAGAGCATGCTGTGAAAAATTTGCTAACAAACGTCTCAATAATGAAGGAAGCCAAATTTAGAAGTGGTAATTTTACCTTTATAGGAGCTCAGTTTTTAACTGAAGAGGAAAGCGGAAAACATGCACATGCACAGTCAGCGAGGGCTTTATTTGATGCAATTCGCAATCATCATCGATTTTTAACGTCCTATGAAGATATCCCATATGCTGTTTTATTGAGTAGCTCAATGGATGATGTTGAAGTACGGGCGGAAACGATGAACCGTTATTATAAAGAATTACGTACCTACAATTTTAATGCTGGCAATGAACTACAATGGTTATCACAGGTACTGACTTTCTTATCTCCTCAATACGATAATAAGCTGGTATCAAGTGTTGTGACGATTCGCGATACATTAAAAAAACAGGATGTTAAAGTTAAAACGATGCATTACCCATTGCTTGGTTTTTTAGCCATTCTTGAGGTAAATAATGTTCACCTTCAACAAATTATAGATTTATATCATGAATTAAAGGGCATGAAACTTTTGAAATGGCATCGTGAATTTGTATTATTTATGGCTATCCAAATTGCTATTTATGATATAGCTAAGGTGCAACAATCTTTATCCATGACAATCATCTCGTCTATTGAATTATTAATTCAAGCACAACAGGCTGCAATGTTAGCAGCGGTTACTGCAGCTACTGTAGCATCTAGTTCAAGCTCTTCGTGATAAAATAAAGAATGAATATGATTTTATGGAGGTGCAATTGAAGGATGAAGGAAACAAAACTTTGGATTAATGGTCAGTGGCAGAATGCACAGGAAACATATGAGCTAAGTTCACCATATAGCGGTGAGGTTATTGCAAAGGTTGCTAAAGCGTCAATTGCAGATGTTGAACGGGCGATAGAAGGTGCACAGGAGACATTCCAAACATTTAAAAAGACAACAGCTTACGAACGAGCAGAAATATTATATAAAGTTGTCCATATCATGCGACAGCGCAGAGAAGAATTTGCAGAAATTTTAGCCTTAGAGGCAGGTAAACCTTTATCAGCAGGTCTAATGGAAATAGAACGCACAATAGCAACCTATCAATTTGCGGCAGAGGGGGCAAAGCAAGCTAAGGGTGAAACAGTCCCAATGGACGCTGCACCTGGAGCAGGCGATCGTATTGGCTGGACAAAGCGTGAACCGATTGGGGTTATATCCGCCATTACGCCATTTAACTTCCCGTTTAATTTAGTAGCACATAAACTAGGACCTGCCTTTGCAGTAGGAAATACAGTTGTATTAAAGCCTGCAACACAAACACCATTAAGTGCAATTATAATGGCAGAAATTTTTCAAGAAGCAGGTTTGCCTGACGGAGCTCTTCAAATATTGACAGGTAGTGGTGGAGAGCTTAGTGATACACTCGTTACACATCCGCTTGTGAAAAAGGTGACTTTCACAGGAAGCGGTAAGGTTGGCTTGGGTATTAAAGAGAAGGTTGGTTTGCGCAAAGTAACGTTAGAGCTTGGTTCTAATGCTGCGGTTATTGTCGAACCTTCGACACCAATTGATAAAATTATAGCTCGTTGTGTTGGAGGTGCCTTTAATTTTGCTGGACAAGTTTGCATTTCATTACAACGAATTTATGTGCATTCTTCGATCATTGATGATTTTACAAAGGCATTTGTAGCGGAAACAGAAAAATTAGTGGTAGGAGATCCATTAGATAGAAATACAGATGTGAGTGCAATGATTCATCCAAATGAGGTGGAACGCATTCGCCAATGGATTGAGGAGGCAAAAGAACAGGGTGCGGTAGTCGCAACTGGGGGGACATTCACAGAAAGAACATTAACGCCAACTGTTATGACAAACGTTACTTCTGATATGAAAGTTGTTTGTCAGGAAACTTTCGCACCAATCGTCTCAATTGTTTCATATGAAACATTAAACGACGCTATTCGACTAGTAAATGAGTCAGAACTAGGCTTAAATGCAGGAATATACACGAATGTATTGTCAGATGCACTATATGCAGCAGATGAATTACAGGCAGGAGCAGTTATTATAAATGATATTCCGACATTTAGAGTGGATAATATGCCATATGGCGGCGTAAAAATGAGTGGCTATGGTCGTGAAGGGATTAAATGGGCTATAGAGGAAATGACAGACATGAAATTTATCACGATGAAAAAAACATTCTAATTTGCATCAACTTCTTTTCTGCGTTACGATGACGAAAGAACATTCATGAAGGGAAGTTGCAAAAATTATGACAAACAACGCTATGCCAATGAGTCAGTCACGTACTGTTCAAACGCGTCTCGTGTTACCGCCAGATACCAATAACCACAACTCCATTTTCGGTGGAAGAGTGTTAGCCTATATTGATGAAATTGCTGCTGTTACTGCAATGAAGCATGCTAAAGGACATGTAGTGACAGCTTCTATTGATTCTGTTGACTTTTTATCAGCCGCCCATGTAGGAGATATTTTAGAAATTGAAAGTATTGTTTCATCAACGGGCCGTTCTTCAATGGAGGTCTATGTTCGAGTTACTTCCAGAAACATTGAAACGGGTGAGGAGAAATTAACGACCGAATCATTTGTAACGATGGTTGCAGTAGATGATGATGGGAAGCCTAAGCCAGTTCCGGCAATCTACCCTGAGACAGATGAAGAAAAACGTCTTTTTGAAACAGGACCAGCTCGACGAGAGCATCGTAAACAAAAACGTTCATTACCACATTAAAGAAAAGGGAGATTGACAACCTGTCAATTTCCCTTTTTACGTTTTCACATGTTTAATTCATTCACCACATTAATAAGCGAGTCAGAAGAAGAGGAAACAAGTGTGGCACCTTGAGAGAGCTCAGTAATTAAATTTGAAATGGCAGAAATATCTCTTGATGTATTGACATATTGCTGCTGAATACCAGAGACAGCTTCAGCGATATCATTAAATGATTTGGATAAGCTATTTTGCGTGTCTACACTATGTTGAATTTTTTGATCCACATTAATAACAGAATTCGACATGGTTGTAATATTACTTTCCGTTTCTTTAATGAGATGGGAAACATTTTGTACAGCATTTTTTGTCTCTTCAGCAAGCTTTCGTACTTCCTCTGCTACAACAGCAAAGCCTTTACCATGCTCCCCAGCGCGTGCTGCCTCAATAGATGCATTCAATGCTAAAAGATTTGTTTGATCTGCAATACCTGTTACTAGTCCAACAATCTCGGAAATCTTTTGAGAGGAGGTGCGTAACTGATTCATTGTGACCTCAAGACCATTTACGCTTTGTAAAATAATTTGTATTAAATCGTTTTGCTCTTGTAACTGCTGTTGGCCACGTCTAGATTTTTCCTTCGTATCAGCAACAAAGCTTAAACCTTGCTTAGTGGCTACCGCAATATCATCTGTTTGAGAGGAGATAACTAATAGGGAAGCCGCTGTTTCATCACTAATAGCGTTCAGCTCCTCAGCTGTGCTTTGAATAGTTGTCACAAGTGCATGCTTTGTTTCATCTGCTGCTGTGCGTATACGTTCTTCCTCTTTTTCGTAGGCTTCAATGACAAGCTGTTGCTCAAAGTTAATAATTTTACAGAAGGCATTGATAGCGAGAATCGCATCATGCTTTGAAATATCTAATTTGTTAGCAAAGCTTGTAAATGTTGAAGTTAAAGACTGAAATGAGGCGATATACCATTTTGATTGAAGACCGATTCGAACGTGGGTTTCTGCAATTGCCTTTCGTTCGTCAATATAGGAGTCGTTGATACGGCTTTCAAAAATATCACTAAGGTGCTTATGTAAAGTAACCTTTAAACGATCAATCTGTGAAGTTCTATTAATAATATCTAATAAATCTTGACTTAAGCTAATGGCTGCATAGAATTGATCAACCATTTCAGGGATTAAATCCTTTGCTAAAGGCTGCAACTGTTTAATAATGGCTAAATCCTCAACCGTTAAATTTAAAAGTTGTAATTGTTTTTGAAGTTTTGGATGGTTAGAGATATCCAACTGTACATTTTTTTTATAGTTTTCAGGTGCTATTGTAATTGAGTAGCTTGAATTGTTCTTTTTTGTAAACCAACTCATTGTTGTTTGCTCCATTCTTTATAAATCCATTTTAAGTATATAAATTTAAAGTAAACTTAAACTATTTATCCTTATGTTGGAATTGCTACGTTTGTAAGTTTGCGAAATATATGGTATTTAATCTATTCTACTATTTTTTGTCGTATATTTGGTTAAAATTTTCATTTATTTCTATTATTTTTTTAATGACTATTGTTTAAATGTCATGAAATAGACGATTGAAAGAGTCCCAGGTGGTTTGTATTTAAAATGGGAAACCTGTAAAATACGAACTGTTTAGAAAGTAATAATTGAGCGTAAAAAGAGTGAGGAGGTATTATTTAAATGGAGAAGAAACGTTTCAAGTTTGTCATACCCGTGATGGTAATTGTCGCAATCGGTTCGGTTTATATGCTACGTAACTATTATGCTGAAGTGCCAGACGTGGAGCAGTTGCTAATTACTATTTGTGCAACATTAGTTTCTGGTGTACTTGCATACTTTTTATTCCCACAGCAAGGGGAAAACAAAATTGATGATCGTGGACCCTATTAATGTAGAGCAGGCATCCTAGATAACCTTCTAAGATGCCTATTCTATATTTATCTTCATTCAGCAAATGTTTTTTGTATCGAAAGCATAGCGGCAGATACAGAAGACTCCCACCTCTACAGGTGATGAGAAGAATGCGGTTTAGGTTCCTTTTCAGTGGGTGTGCAGACACCTACTGAATGAAGATAAAGCCCCCGGCGGATGTCACGGATTTTAAAAGGAATGAATTGTGAGGGCACAATTCAAAATCCGGACGCAATTACGCCAAGGCGAAATTGATTAAGGTTTAAATAATTTGAACCAGCCTTTCCATTTAAAGACCGCCAGCATAAAGATCACAATAAGTATCATAATAGCTAGGACGATAAAGTAGCTGTATTTGCCATGAAGCTCAGGCATATTGTCAAAGTTCATCCCATATACACCTGCAATAAAGGTTAATGGAATAAAGATTGTTGACACGATGGTTAAGGTCATCATAATGCCATTCATACGACTGGAGCTCATTGCCATATAGCTGTCGCGCATATCGGCCGTCAGCTCACGGTTGGATTCCACCATTTCTGTTAGCTTTAGCAAGTGATCATAAATATCTCCGAAATAAGCTCGTTCTGATTTATTTAGTGAGAATCGATATGAATTAAGAATCCGATATAATAAATCGCGCATTGGTAGAATTGTGCGCCGTAAATCAAGTAAGTCACTACGAAATTCGAATACGATTTTCATGGCATTTAGATTACTTTGATAGTTTAATTCATCTTCTAGTGCATTCAAATGATCCTCAATTTTATAGACAAGTGGGAAGTAATTGTCAACGATTTTATCGATTACCTGATAGGTTAAATACACTGTACCACGTTCCCAATTTTTCGGTTGCTTTTCTAGCATATTCTGCACTCTATCGATTTCGGGAGCAGTATTTTTATGAAAGGTTACAATAAATTTATTGGAAACAAAAATATTAACTTCCTCTGCTGCTAATTCTTCATTCACTCTATGAATAACAAAGAAATGGAAATCATCATAAAAATCGAGCTTTGGTCGCTGTAAACGCAATAAGCAGTCTTCTATAGCAAGTGGGTGAAAATGAAAAAACGTATCCAATAGCAGCTCTTCTTCAGTAGTAGGGCAATCAAAATCGACCCAATACCATTCAAAATGATTATTGTTTATTTCCTCGATAGGAAAACCCTTTATGAGTTGTTGATCCTTCGTAATCCCGATTGTGCGTATCACAGCGTTCACCCCAATTCTGTTGATTTTAACTTTCTAGGAATAATTGTCCTCATAGAGTAATACATTTATCTTCATCGAAAGCATAGAGGCAGCTACAAATGTCTTCTGTAGCGAAATTACACCAAGGCGAAATTATTTTTAGATTTCCTTATAGCATATCCATCCACCAAATAAAGTAGTGGCAAAAAATCTGGATGGTTTTGTAAATCCTGCCTCTTGAAGTAGTGTTAAAATATCCTGCTCAGGCATAAAAGAAAGGGAGCGTATGGATTTTTCCATATCTGCTACCTCTAAGGAAGATAGCTTTGTATGCTGCAGCCAATAGGCCCGCCATAAATCAAATTGTAGTTCGGTCTCTAAAGAGCCAGGCTGCCCGTATTTTGAAACAAGAACAAATGGTGCACCAGGCTTTAAATTATTTGCTATTTCTTTCAATGTTGCAAGCTTTTCTTGAGTCCCGTTGATAAAATGTAGCACTAAAATACAGCTAGCTGCATCAAACTCTCTAGAGGGTAACTTCGTTTCCAGCATAGTTCCCTGGTATAATGAAATTTGATTAGGCAAAGATTTTAATCGTTCCTCCGCTACATGTAACATGGCCTCAGAAGGATCAATGCCCACAAATGACCAAGTTGGCTTATGCTCTGCAAGTTGTAAAATTTCATTGCCGCTCCCAGAGCCAACTATTAGCAATTCCGCTTTCTCAGGTAGTGTGGATTGATAAAAGGTTTGTGTTAACCGTAGCATGGCATCGTAACTAGGTAATGTTCGACGAATACCCTTTTCGTATTCGTTTGCTAGTGTGTTATTAAATTCCATAGTGTCTCACATGCCTTTCCCAAAGAATTTTTTAAAAATACAACATACAATGAAACTATTCAGGGTATAGTTCCGTAAATAGTAGTACATAAAACAAAGGAAAATTTAAAAAAGAAGGGTTGATATAAATGGAAGCTAAATGGTCTAAGGTAATCATACACGCAAGTCCGTTTTTTGCGCCATGGTTAGTACCAATATTATTTTTCTTAATTAGTTCTGATGAGGAAGTAAAAGCTATTTCCATTCAAGCACTACTGTTCCAAATTATAATGGGTGTTTTAATTGCAATTTCTGTGGTACTAAGTTTTGTACTCGTTGGTTTACCATTCCTAATTATTTTCGGTATTATGTTGTTTGTCGTACCGATTATTGGAATTGTAAAGGCTTTATCTGATGAACCATGGCATTACCCAATTGTTGGTCGCTGGGTATAATTTTTATCGACGCAAGTATATGCTAATTGCATATGCTTGCGTTTTTTTCATCACGAAAAAGGGTACATTAGACATACGACCGTTAAGATATCTAGCATGAATAGCGATTTTTCAAGCGTTTGAATGAAAAAATGGTTGCTATTAATTTTTCTATAGGCGAAATCATTGCAATTATTTTCAAGCGTTTTGTATAATATACTCAAAGAAAGTCAAAGATAGTCAAAGTCAGTGAAGTAAGCGAGGTGTATTCCTAATGCGTAATATATCAGACATCATAGAAGGCTACTTGAAGCAAGTACTTGAATTAGGTGGAGAAGGGCATATTGAAATTAAGCGCAGTGAAATAGCTGATAAATTCCAATGTGTGCCCTCACAAATAAATTATGTGATCAATACTAGATTTACTGCCGAACGAGGTTATCTTGTTGAAAGCAAACGTGGTGGTGGTGGATACATACGAATTTTACGTGTCCGCGCGAATTCACAAATCGATTTGATTGACGATGTCCTCAGGCAGATAGAGGGAGGGGCATCGCAAACAATGGCAGAAGATTTAGTTTATCGGCTTATTGATGAGCAGGTAATTTCAAAGAGAGAAGCGAAGTTAATGTTAGCGGCAATTGATCGCTCCACTCTGGATTTGCCACTCCCATTACGGGATACCATTCGAGCAAGAATATTAAGAGCGATGCTAACAACAATCAAATATGAACAGCAAAAATAGAGAGGTGATGGAAATGATTTGCGAACATTGCAAGCAGCGTAATGCGACGGTAACTGTAACACAAGTTCAAAATGGACAAAAGGTAGAGCATCATTACTGTGACGTCTGCGCCTCGCAGTTCCATCCATTTCATGCAGAATTTAAACAAGAGCCTGTATCTATTCAACAGCTATTATCGAATTGGTTTGGCTCACCGACATGGCAACAACAAAAAGTGGATGAAAAACAACAGGCGCAGCCACAACCACAAACTTGTCCACAATGTGGCTTTACGTATAAACGATTTTTAAAAGAAGGGAAATTCGGTTGCCCTAGCTGCTATGACAGTTTTAGCGAGCACCTACCAAAGCTCTTTAATCGAATACAAGCAGGACCTCAACATATAGGTAAGATGCCCGGTGCTCATAGCAATATTTACGTCATTAAAAAACAAATAGAAGATATCCGTAAACTTATGAAAGTAGCTATAGATGAGGAACAGTTTGAGGAGGCCGCGAAACTGCGGGATGAAGTAAAGGAATTGGAGAAACAGCTACAATTTGAAGGTGGTGATGTGTCGTGATGATTGAATCGTTTTTAGAACGAGCTACACCAGCATGGATGAGCGTGGAGGACGATTATTCAGATATAGTCATTAGTACACGTATCCGTCTTGCACGAAATTTAGATGGCTATCGTTTTCCTCTGTCCTTTACAGAGAATGAGGCATTACAGGTAGAGCAGGCTGTAACACACGCTGTTCAGGATAGCACGAAACTACAAGATCATTACTCGTATTTTGCCGTCAAGGATTTAACATCCTTACAGCGTCAAATTCTTGTAGAAAAGCATTTAATTAGCCCTCAGCTTGCTAAAAAAGAACAGGTTGGCTCCATGCTATTATCTGATGATGAATCAATTAGTATTATGGTGAATGAAGAAGACCATTTACGCATTCAATGTATGACAGCGAGTTTTCAGCTGCAAAGGGCATATGAGCAGGCCAATAAAATTGATAGAGCCCTAGAAAAATCTTTACCTTATGCATTTCGTGATACTTTTGGATATCTTACAAGTTGCCCAACAAATATCGGTACTGGTTTACGAGCTTCCGTTATGATGCACCTACCTGCCCTTACATTAACAGCTCAAATGAGTCAAATTATTAATGCCATGACAAGGCTAGGAATGACAGTAAGAGGGATATATGGGGAAGGTAGTGAAAATTTAGGGAATGTTTACCAAGTGTCGAATCAGATAACACTGGGTAAAACAGAGGAGGATATTTTGGCTGACATTCAAAGCGTCGCCGAAAAGATTATTCAAAAGGAGCGACATGCAAGAGGTAGGCTAATGGAAAAAGCAGAGCTTGCTTTAGAAGACCGAGTATACCGTGCATTAGGTACTTTAACGCATGCTCGAATTTTAACGAGCGAAGAGGCAGCTACCTGCTTGTCCAATGTTCGTTTAGGGGTAGATTTACAGTTGATAGAAGGCATTAAGGCGACAACTTTAAACGAGTGTGTTGTCTGTATGCAACCAGGATTTTTACAACACTATGCAGGAGAGGTTTTACCACCTGCTGAGCGCGATCGCGTACGAGCGAAAATGCTTCGTGAGGCATTATTTCGTGAAAATATGAGTAAGCCTATTATAGGAAAAAAAGGAGAGGATTCATATGATGTTTAATCGTTTTACACAACGCGCACAAAAAGTATTACAGCTTGCACAGGAAGAGGCAATTCGTTGGAAACACGAATCAATAGGAACAGAGCATATTCTATTAGGGCTTATTCGTGAAGGCGGTGGTATAGCTGCGAAAGCATTAGAAGCCATCGATATTAGTCCTCAAACAATTGAAGCAGGTATCGAAGAGTTAGTTGGAAAAGGAAAAGAGGATGTGGGTCCGATTGTCCACTACACACCTAGAGCGAAAAAAGTCATTGAGCTATCAGTTGATGAATCACGCAAACTAGGTCATTCATATATCGGTACAGAGCATTTGCTATTAGCGCTTATTCGTGAAGGTGAAGGTGTGGCTGCTCGTGTATTAAATAACGCTGGTGTCGGCTTAAATAAAGCACGTCAGCAAGTGCTATTACTACTAGGAAATAATGATAATGCTCAATCTGGCCAACAAGCTGCCCAGGCTGCCAATACCCCTACATTAGATAGCCTTGCGCGAGACTTAACACAAATTGCTCGAGAAGGCTCTTTAGACCCTGTGATAGGTCGAAGCAAAGAAATTACACGTGTCATTGAAGTTTTATCTCGTCGTACAAAAAACAATCCTGTATTAATTGGTGAGCCAGGGGTAGGTAAAACAGCTATTGCTGAAGGTCTAGCACAGCAAATTATTAATAATGAAGTGCCAGAGATTCTTCGTGATAAACGCGTCATGACTCTTGATATGGGAACAGTTGTAGCAGGTACAAAATACCGTGGTGAATTTGAGGATCGCTTGAAAAAAGTGATGGATGAGATTCGTCAAGCAGGAAATGTTATTTTATTTATCGATGAATTGCATACATTAATCGGCGCAGGTGGTGCAGAGGGAGCAATTGATGCATCAAATATTCTAAAACCTTCTCTAGCACGTGGTGAGCTTCAATGTATCGGTGCAACAACATTAGATGAATATCGTAAATATATTGAAAAGGATGCGGCTTTAGAGCGACGTTTCCAACCAATACAAGTTGATGAGCCAACAGTTGAAGAAGCGATTCAAATTATCCAGGGCTTACGTGATCGCTATGAAGCACATCACCGTGTGAAAATTACAGATGAAGCGATTGAGGCAGCCGCAAAAATGGGTGACCGCTATATTTCTGACCGTTTCTTACCAGATAAAGCGATTGATTTAATTGATGAAGCAGGCTCAAAAGTACGCTTACGTTCATTTGCAGTTCCACCAAATCTAAAAGCGCTTGAAGATAAGCTCGAAAATGTGCGCTCTGAAAAGAATGCTGCAGTTTCTGGTCAAGAGTTTGAAAAGGCAGCCTCATTAAGAGATACCGAACAAAAGCTAAAAGATGAAATTGAAACGACAAGAAAGAATTGGAAGGAAGAGCAAGGGAAATCTGAATCAAAAGTTACAGTGGATGATGTAGCAGCAGTCGTATCTATGTGGACTGGAATCCCTGTATCAAAAATTGCCTCAGAAGAGTCCTCTAAGCTATTACAATTAGAGGAAGAGCTACACAAACGAGTGGTAGGGCAAGGGGAGGCAGTAGAGGCCATTTCCCGTGCTATTCGCCGTGCAAGAGCAGGCTTAAAAGATCCAAAACGACCAATTGGCTCATTTATTTTCTTAGGGCCAACAGGGGTTGGTAAAACAGAGCTTGCAAGAGCACTAGCTGAAGTGATGTTTGGTGATGAGGATGCGATGATTCGAGTTGATATGTCTGAATATATGGAGAAACATTCTACTTCGCGCCTAGTTGGTTCACCTCCAGGCTATGTAGGCTTTGATGATGGTGGCCAGTTAACAGAAAAGGTTCGTCGTAAACCATATTCAGTTGTATTACTAGATGAGATTGAAAAAGCTCATCCAGATGTTTTCAATATTCTACTGCAAGTGCTTGAAGATGGTCGTTTGACTGATTCTAAAGGTCGTGTAGTGGACTTCCGCAACACGGTTGTTATTATGACATCAAACGTTGGGGCAGATGCTTTAAAATACCAGAAAAACTTAGGCTTCAATGTTGGTGGTACGGAATCGAAACATAAAGACATGAAGGGAACAATGCTTGAGGAATTGAAAAAAGCATTCCGACCAGAGTTCTTAAACCGTATTGATGAGATGATTGTGTTCCACTCATTAGAAAAAGAACACTTAAAAGAAATTGTTTCCATGATGGCGAATGCTTTAACAAAACGTCTAAAGGAACAAGATATTTCGTTAGAGTTAACAGATGCTGCGCTTGAGAAAATTGCGCAAGAGGGCTATGATCCTCAATACGGCGCCCGCCCGCTACGCCGTGCACTACAAAAACAAGTGGAAGACCGCTTATCAGAAGAATTACTGAAAGGCAATGTAGAGAAGGGCAATCAAGTGGTCATTGATTATGTGAATGATGACTTTGTGGTAAAGAAAAAAGAGGGCATTTCTGCATCTAACTAATTTCTAACAGCTACGCTTCATCTCAAAAGGACAGCAGGCTATAGTGCCAAGCTGTCCTTTTTTATGTACAATTGACAATAAGAACAAATATTCGAGGTGAATGTGAATTGGCAAAGAAAAAAACGAAATTTGTATGCACAGGCTGTGGCTATGAATCTGCAAAATGGATGGGAAGATGTCCGGGCTGTGGGGAATGGAATAAGATGGTCGAAGAAGTAGAGGTAGTAGCAAAGGGACCTCGTGGAGCCTTCCAGCATTCTGCGACAGTTACGCAAAAGGCTCTTCCTATTATGCAGATCGAGGCTGCCGAGGAGTCTCGAATTACAACAGAAATGGGTGAGCTTAACCGAGTGCTAGGTGGGGGAATCGTACCGGGCTCTCTTGTACTTATAGGAGGTGACCCTGGTATTGGGAAGTCGACGCTATTATTACAAGTGTCTGCTTTACTTTCAAATAAGGGACATCGTGTGCTCTACATTTCTGGTGAGGAATCAATCCGCCAAACAAAGCTACGTGCAGAGCGTTTAGGGGTGGTTTCACAGGAGCTTTATATCTATTCAGAAACAAATTTAGAGTTTCTAAATCAAACAATTGAGGATGTGCAACCGAAATTTGTTATTGTCGATTCCATTCAAACTGTGTTTCATCCCGAGGTAACAAGTGCTCCTGGCAGTGTATCGCAGGTGCGGGAGTGTACGGCAGAGTTAATGAGAATTGCTAAAACGAAGGGAATCGCTATATTTTTAGTTGGACATGTAACAAAAGAGGGTCAAATTGCAGGGCCACGTATTTTGGAGCATATGGTAGATACTGTGCTGTATTTTGAGGGGGAGCGACACCATAATCACCGTATTCTGCGTAGTCAAAAGAACCGTTTTGGCTCAACAAATGAGATTGCTATATTTGAAATGCTTCAGGGGGGCTTAAAGGAAGTATTAAATCCATCTGAGCTCTTTTTACAGGAGCGTTCACAGGGGGCAGCGGGGTCAACCATTGTGGCTTCTATGGAGGGTACACGACCAATTCTTGTTGAAATTCAGTCACTCGTAACACCTACAAGCTTTAACTATCCAAAGCGTATGGCAACAGGTGTTGATCAAAACCGTGTACAGTTGTTAATGGCTGTTCTAGAAAAGAGAATGGGCCTCATGCTACAGGCACAGGATGCATATATTAAAGTTGCTGGCGGTGTAAAGCTAGATGAACCAGCCATTGATTTAGCAGTGTTGACAAGCATTGTCTCTAGCTTTAAGGATCAAGCAGTTAGAGCTACAGATTGTTTTGTTGGAGAAGTAGGGTTGACGGGAGAGGTGCGCCGTGTTTCCCGTATTGAACAACGTGTAATAGAGGCGGCAAAGCTAGGGTTTAAACGGATATTCATTCCGGCTTCAAATATTGGTGGCTGGGATTTTCCACAAGGTATTGAGATAGTTGGAGTAGAAACCATTAAAGATGCACTGAATGCTTGCTTTAGAGAGCTATAAAGGGGACAAGGTTCTGACATGCATTTTCCTCTTTCAATAATTTTTTAGATGCTAGGCATAAAAATCGGAACTAAAAAAGGGGTTTAAGCGTCCTACATAACACCCTAATAAGATGGCTCTTTTAACAACGTTATAGCTAGTAATAGTACCTCTTTATTTTCACCTTTGTATAGAGTTGCTGCTGGCGTTAAAAAGAAACAGGGGTTGTTAGGCTCATGAAAGATTTTCTACAGTAAACTATGTATAATTATAGTTAAGAATGGGAGGTGACAGCTTATGAAAAAATTTGTTCAAATTGCCTTTTTACTGATTGGGGGAGCGTTAGGCTTTGTTTTCTTACCGCCATTATACGAATTGCTTCATTTATCTTCTAATCCTTGGCTTGATAATCCCTATGTATCAGTAGCTTTAGGGGCAATTTTATTGTTTACACTATCGTTTGCGTTTTCGGATTATTTTGTGCGACTCATTAGCTGGCTGGAAGAGGTGCTATTTAAGGTACCTGTTGGTGACTTATTATTTGGTACGCTTGGACTTATCATCGGACTGATTGTAGCTTACTTCTTAGGCTTTGCCATAGAAAGTGTCCAGCTAGGATTCGTTTCGGAGATTTTACCAATTATCATGTCCTTTGTACTTGGCTATTTAGGGTTCCGTGTAGGCTTTAAGAAGCGCGATGAATTAATCCAACTCTTTACATTACGTGGAAGCAATACAAAGAAAAAACTAATAGATGGTGTAGATGCCCAAGAAGTAAAGGGGAGCTATAAGCTGCTGGATACAAGTGTTATTATTGATGGGCGTATTGCGGATATTTCTCAAACGGGATTTATTGAAGGTATATTAGTGGTTCCTCAATTTGTTCTTACAGAGCTTCAGCATATTGCAGATTCTTCTGATACTTTAAAACGTACAAGAGGTCGTCGTGGTTTAGATATTTTAAAAAAATTGCAAGATGAGCGAATGACAAAGGTGGAAATATCCGAAGAGGATTTTGAGGATGTGCAGGAAGTTGACTTAAAATTAGTGCGTCTTGCAAAGAAAATGAGCAATGATACACAGATTGTTACGAATGACTTCAATCTTAATAAAGTATGCGAGTTACACCACGTAAGAGTCTTAAATATCAATGATTTAGCGAATGCTGTGAAGCCTGTTGTTATCCCTGGTGAGGATATGCAAGTGATGGTTATTAAAGATGGTAAAGAGCATAATCAAGGAGTGGCTTATTTAGACGATGGCACAATGATTGTGGTTGAAGGTGGACGCAGTTATATCGGACAGGCAATAACGGTTACGGTAACAAGTGTACTGCAAACATCAGCGGGCCGTATGATTTTTGCTAAACCAAAGGATGACTAGGAAGTGGAAAATGTGCAATACGAGGTAGTATTACCTGCAGCGGGTAGCGGTAAGCGAATGGGAGCGGGGCAAAATAAGTTATTTTTAAATTTACTAGGAAAACCCATTCTCATACACACCCTGGAGGTTTTTGAACAGGATTCAAAATGTACAGGGATTTGGCTTGCAGTAAAACCAGAAGAGCGTTCCTATATTCAAGCCATGTTAGAGAAGTATAGGATTTTAAAGGTGAAGGGCTTACCTGATGGCGGTGCTGAACGACAGCATTCAGTTCATTCGTGTATGAAGGAGATGGAGCAGGTCGATATTGTGCTTGTACATGATGCTGCTCGTCCCTTTATCTCTCATGATATTATTGCGAATCTTGTGCAAAGTGCTCATACATATGGTGCTGCAATCGCTGGTGTCCGTGCAAAGGATACGATGAAAAAGGTACGTGATGGTGTGATTGAGGAGACGGTTGATCGTGATAGCTTATGGATGATTCAAACTCCGCAAGCTTTTCAGTTTGATTTAATCGTAGAGGCGGAGGATGTCGCAGAGAAGGTTGGCTTTCTTGGTACTGATGAAGCCATGCTTGTGGAACGTCTTGGACATGCCGTGCATATTGTAGAGAGTAGCTATGAAAATGTAAAGATGACGACAAAAGAGGATCTAGTTTTCGGAGAAGCGATCTTGCGTAAACGTGCCTTGGATGCAAAATAGTTGAATAGGTGGCGATTAGAGCCGCTATGAAAAATACCGTAGAGAAATCGATAATGATACTTCTCTACGGTATTTTAATTTGCTCGTATTTTTGAGGCGGGATTACTATTTCATAATATTAGTTAATTCCTCTATTAAAGCTGGACGTTTTGGATAAGTTTGCAGTAAATCAACAATCAACTGTTCTGCTTCTACCATATAACCAGCCTTACGCATGATATTGATAGAACGACAGACACCTTTATATTTTTTTCGATTAGTGGCGTATTGTGCATCTGCAGTGATAGCCTCAATGAATAGTGCACACACTTCTTCATAGTACTGCTCTTTAATAAATGAATAATAGTCTTCTATTCGTTTTGGATAATCTTTGCAATAGTCTAAAATACGTTTTGTTTGCTGTTCTTCAACAATAACCCTTTCGTATAAATAAGATTTTGTAAGGTTATTTAATAATTCTTCTAAAACTTCTGGCCATTGTTCAGCGGAGTGCAGAGCTTTGTATTTCGTATAAAATTCATACTCCCCATCAAGCAATAGTTGTAAAGCCAATTGACGCATATCCTCTGTATGTCCTAAATGCTGATGAGCCTTAAAGGCATAGCGTCTCCAAAGGCTAACGATTCCTGAAAGTTTTTGATCTTGCTCTAATCCATCTGCTGTTAATTGTAATACTTTTTCATAATCGCCGCGATTTATGGCAGATAGAATAACTTGTTCACGCATATGGTAGTCTTCAATATGCCCCTCCAAAAATGCCTCTACCTCATTGCTACTGTATTTGTGTTGTAATAAGTGAAGTTCAATCAGCTTTAGCTCTTTATTTAGATATTGTGCACGCCAATTATCTGATGTACTTTCAAGTGAATGAATAAGGGCTTTAAACTGCTCCTCAATCGCATCATCTTCACAAAGAGGGATACAGGCATGAAGCAAATGAATTCGACAATCTACCCAGTCTCCTAATACGGGTAGCATTGCTTTTCGAATAACTAGGTCAAATACAGATTTATACAGCTTTTTTGGCCAAAGATTTACGCCTTCTTCAATTGCCTGACTTATTAATTCAAGACTTTCACGAATAGCATCGCCAAAATAGCCATCAGAGTCATCCCCATATTGTAGTGCCTCTAATGTATATTGGAGACACAGAAAACTAAGCTCAATAGCTGTAATATTATCCTCCATGTCGATGTGCTCCTCAGCGTGTTGAAGGGTAGTTTGGACACCTTTAAGTGCTTTTAATGCCCGATGACGTGGGATAAAGCCGCTTCGCCCCTCCTGACCGGCTTTTAGATGCTGAGTAATCATTTTTTTGGAGGCCTTTAATATATCTATTGGCTCCATTAGTCGTATTTCTAATTCTTGCAGAAAATTAGGTGAGTTCTTCCCAACTGTTAAAATTAAATTAATTAAATTTTCCTTTGTTTGTGCTGCGAGTAATTGCTGTAATGTAGATTTTTGTGCTTTAGATGATTTAGATACTGATATAGGAGAATTGTTAAATTGCTCCTGAATAGCGTATAGTACAGCTACTATATGTTTGCAATCATCATCGTAAGGACAATCACAAGTTGCATCTGTAATATCTCCGTTTGCTTTGATAACAATATTTACAGTATAAGGTTCAGTTCCCTCAACCTCTGCCTGCCAATTGCTATTGTCTATTTGCATAATATCAATGACGTGATCATTCACATAATAATCGTACCCACGCTGTACTATTACTTTGCTAAACTGACTTTCAAAAGTATTAATATTCATTTCTCCACCGCCTTATCGTTTTAGACTTAAGGTAAGGATAACAAAGAATGTGCGAGTAGTGAGAGTCAAATATCTGATGGCTTTGTGAAATCACTCATTTCCTAGGAAATATGGTAAACTGTCTATAAATAGAAAATCATAAAGGTAGGTGAATGCTGCTACGGCAAGAACGTAGTAGTATCGTATGTTTCGAGTTGGACAAGGTTTTGACGTGCATGCATTTGAAGAAGGACGTCCATTAATTATTGGTGGTATAACAATTCCTCATGAAAAAGGGCTAGTAGGGCATTCTGATGCAGATGTTTTATTACATACTGTCACAGATGCAGCATTAGGGGCTATTGGAGAAGGAGATATCGGTCGGCATTTTCCAGACACAGACCCCGCATTTAAGGATGCAGACTCAGCAAAATTATTAGAGCATATCTGGAAAATTGTTGAGGATAAAGGGTATGTTCTAGGGAATGTTGATTGTACAATTATGGCACAGCGACCGAAAATGGCACCATATATTGAGCAAATGCAAAACCGTATTGCTGAATTATTGAACGCAGAACCGTCACAAGTTAATGTCAAGGCGACAACAACTGAACGATTAGGTTTTACTGGTCGTGAGGAAGGGATTGCTGCAATGGCAACAATTCTATTGATTAAGAAGTAAAAGCAGGCTATCAGCGCTTTTATTTCCTGTAGCAGAGTGGTAAAATGAACAAAGTCAATTTTTGATCGAAAATTTAGGAGGCTTTTAATTATGGCGAAAGAAGTTCGTGTTCGTTACGCGCCATCCCCTACTGGTTACTTACATATCGGTGGAGCGCGTACAGCGTTATTCAATTATTTATATGCAAAACATCATAACGGTAAATTTATCGTACGTATTGAGGATACAGATATTGAGCGTAATGTAGAGGGCGGAGAAGCATCTCAGCTAGATAACCTAAAATGGTTAGGTATTGAATACGATGAATCCATTGATATCGGTGGACCATATGCGCCTTATCGTCAAATGGAGCGTCTTGATATTTATAAAGAGCATGCGGAAAAGCTTTTAGAGCAGGGTGTAGCCTATAAATGCTTCTGTTCTTCTGAGAAATTAGAGGCATCCCGTGAAGAGCAAAAGGCACGAGGAGTAGCTGCTCCAACGTATGATGGGACTTGTCGTCATTTATCAGCAGAGGAAGTTGCTGCTAAAGAGGCTGCTGGTGAATCCTATACAATTCGTATGCGCGTACCTGAAAATGTAACATATGAATTTGAGGACTTAGTGCGTGGACAAGTTACATTTGAATCAAAAGATATCGGTGACTGGGTAATTGTTAAAGCAAATGGTATTCCAACTTATAACTATGCTGTAGTGCTTGATGACCACTTTATGGAAATCTCCCATGTTTTCCGTGGCGAAGAGCATTTATCTAACACACCAAAACAAATGATGATTTTTGATGCATTTGGCTGGGAGTATCCACGCTTTGGTCATATGACATTAATCATTAATGAAAATCGCAAAAAATTATCAAAACGCGATGAATCCATTATTCAATTCGTAACGCAATATAAAGATTTAGGCTACCTTCCTGAGGCAATGTTCAATTTCTTTGCATTACTTGGCTGGTCTCCAGAAGGGGAAGAAGAGATTTTCTCCAAGGAAGAATTTATTAAAATCTTTGATGAGAAACGCCTATCAAAATCACCGTCTATGTTTGATAAGCAAAAACTTACATGGATGAACAACCAATACATTAAAAAGTTATCTTTAGAAGAAGTAGTGGCATTATCTTTACCACACTTACAAAAAGCAGGTCTATTACCAGAAGAGCTGACTCCAGAACAACATGCATGGGCAACAGATTTAATTGCACTGTATCATGACCAAATGAGCTTTGGTGCTGAAATAGTAGATTTATCTAGCCTATTCTTTAACGATCATATTGAATATGATGAAGAAGCAAAAGCTGTTTTAGCAGGTGAGCAAGTACCTGAGGTCATGGCAGCATTTAAGAAACAGCTTGAAGAGTTAGAAGAATTTACACCAGATGCAGTAAAAGCAGCTATTAAAGCCGTGCAAAAAGCGACAGGTCATAAAGGTAAAAATTTATTTATGCCAATTCGTGTTGTCACTACTGGAGAAACACATGGCCCAGAGCTTCCGAATGCCATTTGTTTAATTGGTAAAGAAAAAGCAATTGACCGCGTAGAAAAATTTGCGCAATAAATAGAATTTTATTGACAATTTATTAGTTCGTTGTAAAATGAATTTACATTGAGAAAGCGTTGATAAGGAGAAGTAAGTGGCGCATGCTCTAAAGAGAGGACCATCACCGGCTGAAAGTGGTCTGAGCCTAGGCAAAACTGAAATGCACCTTTGAGCATAGGGCTGAACAAATAGTAGGCTTTATCGATTCGTTCCCGTTACAGGACGTCCAGAGTGGAGGGCTTTGCCTTCAATCAGAGTGGAACCGCGCGTTTTAAATTTAGCGTCTCTGTCATTCCTTTTTGGGAATGATGGGGACGTTTTTTTATATAAAATTCGTTCTGCTACTAGCAACTCTGGAAAGCAATCAACGTCAGCACAGTATTTCAAAGTCCAAGGATGCAGTTGATTATTGTGAAAATTTCAAAGGATCAAGGCAGATCAAAAAGAAAAGGGGGAGTTTTTTGTGTTTAAAAGAATGAAGGAAGATGTAGAAACCATTTTTGAAAATGATCCAGCTGCGCGCAGTGTGCTTGAAGTTGTACTAACATATTCGGGACTGCACGCCACTTGGGCACATCGAGTTGCTCACTGGTTCTTTAAAAAGCGTTTTTATTTTATAGCCCGTACCATTTCACAAATTAGTCGCTTCTTTACTGGAATTGAAATTCATCCTGGAGCGAAGATTGGTCGACGTTTCTTTATTGACCATGGGATGGGCGTTGTGATTGGTGAAACATGTGAAATTGGTGATAATGTAACCTTATATCAAGGTGTGACTTTAGGCGGTACAGGTAAAGAAAAAGGAAAACGCCATCCGACATTAGAGGATAATGTACTTGTAGCAACTGGCGCAAAAGTATTAGGCTCCATTACAATTGGTGAGAATAGTAAAATAGGCGCAGGCTCAGTTGTTTTAAAAGAAGTGCCACCAAATGCTACAGTTGTCGGTATACCTGGTAAAATAGTGATTAAGGATGGAATTCGTCTAGAGAAAAAACTAGACCATCAAAATATACCTGACCCAGTAGAAGAACGTTGTCAAGTTTTCGAGAAGCAGATTGCTACATTGCAACAGGAGATCGAACGCTTACAAAAGGAGAGAGAAACACAATGAGTATTCAAATCTTTAACTCATTAACACGACAAAAGGAACCTTTCGTACCACTAGAAGAAGGCAAAGTGAAAATGTACGTTTGTGGTCCTACAGTTTATAACTATATTCATATTGGAAATTCACGACCTGTAATTGTTTATGATACAGTACGCCGTTATTTTCAGTATAAAGGGTATGATGTGAAATTTGTCTCAAATTTCACAGATGTAGATGACAAAATTATAAAAGCAGCTAACGAGCTTGGTGAAGAAGTTCATGAATTAACAGAGCGCTTTATTAACGCGTATTTTGAAGATGTTACAGCATTAGGCTGTAAAAAAGCTGATGTACATCCACGCGTTACAGAGCATATGGACGATATCATTGAATTCATTCAAGTGTTAATGGATAAGGGTTATGCCTATGAATCTGCTGGTGATGTTTACTATCGGACGCGTAAATTTAATGGATATGGTAAATTATCACATCAATCAGTGGATGATTTAAAAATCGGTGCTCGTATTGAAGCTGGTGAGAAGAAAGATGATGCATTAGATTTTGCTTTATGGAAAGCTGCTAAACCGGGTGAAATTTTCTGGGAGAGTCCATGGGGGAAAGGTCGTCCTGGTTGGCATATTGAATGCTCTGTAATGGCGCGGGAGCATCTAGGAGATACCATTGATATTCATGCTGGTGGGCAAGATTTAACATTCCCACATCATGAAAATGAAATTGCACAATCTGAAGCTCATAATGATAAAACATTTGCGCGTTATTGGATGCACAATGGGTATATTAATATTGACAATGAAAAGATGTCTAAATCTCTAGGGAATTTTATACTTGTCAATGATATCCGCAAACAAATTGATCCACAAATTTTAAGATTCTTTATGCTTTCTGTGCATTATCGTCACCCAATCAACTTTTCAAAAGATTTAGTGGATGCAGCCGCAACGGGATTAGAACGAATCCTAACTGCTTACAATAATATCAAACATCGTTTAACAGCTACTGCTAGCTTAGGTGATCATTCGGAACAATGGCTTGAAAAAATTGAGGAACAAAAAGCTCATTTTGAAGAAGCGATGGACGATGATTTTAATACAGCTAATGGTATTTCAGTATTGTTTGAATTAGCTCGCATTGCTAATATTTATTTAAATGAAACAAACACTAATGAGAAAGTATTATCGCATTTTATGGAAACTTTTGAGGCGTTAGGTGACGTCTTAGGTATTGAATTTGCTAAAGAAGAAGAGCTATTGGATGAAGAAATAGAAGCCCTTTTACAAGAGCGTGTAGAGGCACGTAAAAACCGTGATTTTGCTCGTTCAGATGAAATTCGTGACCATTTGCAAGCGCAAGGTATCATTTTAGAAGATACGCGACAAGGAACTAGATGGAAACGAGGGTAAGTAACTTGGATAAACTCCGTAAAGAAGATGTTAAACAATTGAATGCGCTAGCGTTAGCTTATATGGGAGATGCTGTTTTAGAACAAAAGGTACGAGAGTATTTACTACGTGCTGGTCGTGTCAAACCAAACACGCTTCATAGGGAAGCTACACATTATGTGTCAGCAAAAGCACAATCTAAGATTGTTCATCGGATGATAGAGGAAAGCTTTTTAACAGAGGAGGAATTGGCTGTGTTCCGTCGTGGGCGCAATGCCAAATCCGGCTCTGTGCCAAAAAATACAGATGTGCAGACTTATCGAAATAGCTCAGGTTTTGAGGCAGTGCTTGGAAGTTTGTATTTGTTAAATGAACTAGAGCGCGTTTATGAAATCATTGCATACGCTATTCAAATAATCGAGGAATCGAAAGGAGTGTCGCAATAATGGCAGAGCAAAATGGTGAAATAATTGCCGGTAAAAACCCAGTGTTAGAAGCACTTCGTTCAGGCCGTGATATGAATAAAGTATGGATTGCAGAAGGTGTGAAAAAATCAGGTGTAAATGAATTACTTGATTTAGCACGCGAACGTGGTGTCATTGTTCAATTTGTTCCGAAAAAAAAGGTTGATCAATTATCAAATGCAAATCATCAAGGAATTGTTGCCTCTGTTGCAGCATATAAATATGCAGAGTTAGAGGATTTATTTGCAGCAGCAGCGAAAAAACAGGAGGATCCATTTTTCTTAATATTAGATGAGCTGGAGGATCCTCATAATCTAGGTTCTATTATGCGAACTGCAGATGCGATAGGAGCACATGGAATCATAATACCAAAGCGCCGTTCAGTAAGCTTAACCGCAGTAGTGGCAAAGGCTTCAACAGGAGCTATTGAGCATGTACCTGTAGTACGTGTGAATAATCTTGCTCATACAGTCGATGAACTTAAAGAACGAGGTGTATGGATAGCTGGTACAGATGCAAAGGGTTCTGCAGACTATCGAAAAATGGATGCTACATTACCACTTGCAATTATTATTGGTAGTGAGGGCAAAGGAATGGGCCGTCTACTAAAAGAGAAATGTGACTTTTTGTACCATTTACCAATGGTAGGGCATGTCACATCACTAAATGCATCAGTAGCTGCTGCACTCTTAATGTACGAAGTGTACCGTAAACGTCAAGAAGCGATTGAGTAGGCATGAAAAACATTTTGCTTGTTGACGGTTATAATATGATTGGGGCTTGGAAAGAGCTGCGGCCATTACGTGACGCGAAATTTGAAGATGCACGTAGAAGATTGATTGAGTTGATGGCCGAATATAAGGCAGCAATGGGATGGCGTGTCATTATCGTTTTTGACGCACATCTTGTACCAGGTGTGGAGCAATCTTATTTAGAAAATGATGTCGAAATCATTTATACACGGAAAAACGAGACAGCAGATGAACGTATTGAAAAAATGACACATGAACTAAAAGCTAGAAATGTTCAAATCTATGTAGCAACTTCTGATATGGCGGAGCAAAGCGTTATTTTTGGTAATGGCGCTTTACGAAAATCCGCAAGAGAGCTTGAGATTGATATGGGTATAATCCAACAAAAAATTTCACATGATGTGAAGCGGAAACAAGATAGCAAACCGCCTTCTCGTATAGAATTAAAGCCAGATGTTGCGTTAGCTTTTGAAAAATGGCGACGTGGCTTGAAATGATTGATTGACGCATATTTTCCAATTCCGTTATACTGTTCCTAATTATCTGTTGTGGCTGAGGTGATACCATGTTTAAAAATAGCATTGTACAAGTGACACAAGATTTTGAACGATTCAATGATGAAGAACTTATTGAAATGGTGCATCAAGGTAATACAGATGCGTTAGATTATTTAATTACGAAATACCGTTTGTTAGTAAGAGCGAAGGCAAGATCTTATTTTTTAATTGGAGCAGATAAGGAAGACATTGTGCAAGAAGGTATGATTGGCTTGTATAAAGCGATACGAGATTTTAAAGGAGACAAGCTAGCTTCTTTTAGAGCATTTGCTGAGCTGTGTATTACAAGGCAAATTATTACAGCTATTAAAACTGCAACTAGACAAAAGCATATTCCACTTAATTCTTATGTATCCTTGGACAAGCCAATTTTTGATGAAGAATCAGATCGTACGTTAATGGATGTGTTAACAGGCGCTATTATGGATGATCCGGAAGAATTAATGATTCATAGAGAAGAGTTCGGCTATCTAGAAGAAAAGATGAGTGAGATTTTAAGTGAACTAGAGCTACAAGTACTAGCCTTATACTTAGATGGACAATCTTATCATGAGATTTCGGCCAAATTAAATCGCCATGTGAAGTCCATTGACAATGCACTGCAAAGAGTAAAGCGTAAATTAGAGAGGCATTTAGTCCTTGAGGAAATGTCCTAACGATTGCATACCTTTGTTGACATTGACAATTTTAGGTGTTAGTCTTTAAAAGACAAAGTGCCGAAAAGGTGATTATATGGCAAAAAAAGTCGTGTTAAATTGTGAAAAATGCGGGTCGAGAAATTACGCGTTCCCAGCAAAAGAAGGCTCAACTGTACGCCTCGAATTAAAGAAATTTTGCTCGCATTGCAATGAACATACAGTGCATAAACAAACGCTATAAAGTAATTTGTAAATAGACAGATATGATTGATTCGGAGGTTAGGCTAGAATGGGCAAGATTAAAGACTTTTTCAGCAATGTAATGTCGGAAATGCGCAAAACAAGCTGGCCAAAAAGTAAAGAACTGACGAAATATACAGTCGTTGTAATTTCAACTGTTGTAATTATGGCTTTATTTTTTGTGTTAGTAGACTTAGGTATTTCATCATTATTCCGCTGGTACTTAGAGTTATAATTTAGTAAATAGCATGTTAATACTTCTGAAAATGCCCGTCCTTTGCAATAACGGGTTTTTTCGTTTGTTTTATCTTCATTCAGCAGAAAATTCCATCTTAATGAATGAGTGATTTGAGTGAAGTGAATGGCAGTAAGATATTCTCATTTTGATAAGTATATTAGTAGCAATAGATGACTATGCTAGTTTCTGTACATATCATCGGGCTTTCTTAAGTAGGTAAAACTATGTCTACATGAGATGTTTGTGAAAAGGGTAAGCATATCGCGATTCATTTTCACTTTTATTTGTAAGGGAGGGACGGACGAGGAGTCCTAGTAATTATGGAGAAAAATTGGTATGTTGTTCATACGTATTCAGGGTATGAAAATCGTGTAAAAGCAAACCTAGAAAAACGTGTTGAAACAATGGGGATGCAAGATAAGATTTTCCGTGTAATCGTGCCTGAACACGAGGAAACAGAAATGAAGGATGGAAAAAAACGTACAATGATGCGTAAAGTCTTCCCTGGTTATGTATTAGTAGAACTAATTATGACAGATGACTCTTGGTATGTTGTGCGTAACACACCAGGTGTAACAGGCTTTATCGGTTCATCAGGCGGGGGTGCAAAACCAACACCTTTATTACCAGAAGAAGCAGATCGCCTGCTACAACAAATGGGTATGTCTGACAAAGTTGTAGAAATAGATATTTCAGTGGGAGAGGCTGTCGAAGTACTGGAAGGGCCTTTTGCACACTTCCAAGGACGTGTAGAAGAAATTGACACTGAAAAAGGAAAAGTGAAAGTGTCTGTTGATATGTTTGGTCGTGAAACAATTATGGAACTTAACTTTGAACAAATACAGAAAATATAAATGTGAGAAACTGCATTGTAAAATAAATGCTTAGATGTATGTTTCGCAGATTTTGTAAATTACTACTTGCTTAAAAAAACTAAAAGTGGTATCATTTCATAGGTCAGACTGTCATACTTTAGTTTGACGTCTGCAATGATAATTTTAATGTTATCGGCACTTAGCTGACAGACAGATATTGAGTGGGAGGGGCAACCCAATTACCACATCACGGACTTAAGGAGGTGTGTCTCGTGGCTAAAAAAGTTATTAAAGTTGTAAAACTTCAAATCCCTGCTGGTAAAGCAAATCCAGCTCCACCGGTTGGTCCTGCATTAGGTCAAGCAGGTGTGAATATCATGGGATTCTGTAAAGAATTCAATGCGCGTACGGCTGATCAAGCTGGTCTTATTATTCCAGTTGAAATTTCAGTATTTGAAGACCGTTCTTTCACTTTCATTACAAAAACTCCACCTGCAGCAGTTCTACTTAAAGTAGCAGCTGGTATCCAATCTGGATCTGGTGAACCAAACCGTAAAAAAGTGGCAACGGTTAAACGTGATAAAGTTCGCGAAATCGCTGAAACTAAAATGCCAGACCTTAACGCTGCTTCAGTAGAAGCTGCTATGTTAATGGTTGAAGGTACTGCACGAAGCATGGGAATTGTTATCGAAGACTAATCCCTGTTACTTGATGTTTTGTTTTTTGGAAGGTTGCGAAGTTTCTTTGTGAACGCGCAACCTTTATTCGTGGGAGGTAAAATCCGCTACAACCACAATCAAGGAGGAATTATATAATGGCTAAAAAAGGTAAAAAACTGCAAGATGCAGCAAAATTAATCGATCGTAACACACTTTACAACGCTCAAGAGGCAATTGAACTTGCTCAAAAAACTAGCACAGTAAACTTCGACGCTACTGTAGAAGTTGCTTTCCGTCTAGGTATTGATACTCGTAAAAACGACCAACAAATCCGTGGTGCAGTAGTGCTTCCAAACGGTACTGGTAAAACTCAACGCGTATTAGTATTCGCGAAAGGTGAAAAACTTAAAGAAGCTGAAGCAGCTGGCGCTGACTATGTAGGTGATGCAGAGTACATCCAAAAAATCCAACAAGGTTGGTTTGATTTCGATGTAATCGTAGCAACTCCTGACATGATGGGTGAAGTTGGTAAACTTGGTCGTGTTTTAGGACCTAAAGGCTTAATGCCAAACCCTAAAACTGGTACAGTTACTTTTGATGTAACAAAAGCTATCGAAGAAATCAAAGCTGGTAAAGTAGAATACCGCGCAGATAAAGCTGGTATCATCCACGCTCCTATCGGTAAAGTTTCTTTCTCAGCAGAAAAATTAGTAGAAAACTTCTTAGCTGTTTTTGATGTAGTGCAAAAAGCAAAACCTGCAGCAGCTAAAGGTACTTACATGAAATCTGTAAACGTTACAACTACAATGGGTCCAGCTGTTAAAATTGATGCTTCTAATGTAGTAGTAAAATAATTTATATATATGTTGACAACAGTAATTATATATGATAATATGGTTGCTGTTGTGAATTATCCATTTGTACCGTAGACAGTAGGAGTGACTTGTCACTTAATGTTCCTACCGAGGACATCGGAATTCAGATTCTTATTTAAAGATGATGACTTTCAGCCTCTGTGTCTATTTGACCCAGAGGCTTTTCTTTTGTCGGTATAAATGACCCATTCTAATAGGAGGTGTCATCATGAACAAAGCAATCGAAAACAAACAAGTACAAGTTCAAGAGATTACTGAAAAGTTCCAAAACGCTGCTTCTGTAGTAGTTGTGGATTACCGTGGTCTTAATGTTGCGCAAGTGACAGAGCTTCGTAAACAACTTCGTGAAGCTGGCGTTGAGTTCAAAGTATACAAAAATACATTAACTCGTCGTGCTACTGAAGCTGCTGGTCTTGGAGGAATCAATGACGTATTAGTTGGTCCTAACGCAATTGCGTTCTCAAATGAGGATGTTGTAGCGCCTGCTAAAATCATCAATGAGTTCGCTAAGAAAAATGAAGCTTTAGAAATTAAAGCAGGTATTATTGAAGGAACTGTTTCTTCAGTTGAAGATGTTAAAGCACTTGCAGAACTTCCATCACGCGAAGGTCTACTTTCTATGCTTTTATCTGTACTTCAAGCTCCAGTGCGTAACTTCGCACTTGCAACAAAAGCTGTTGCAGAACAAAAAGAAGAACAAGGCGCGTAATTTCATACGCACTATAACTTCTGCGGCCTGATCGCAAACAATAAAACATTATCCAATTAGGAGGAAATTATAATGAATAAAGAGCAAATCTTAGAAGCTATCAAAGCTATGACAGTTCTTGAATTAAACGATTTAGTAAAAGCTATCGAAGAAGAATTCGGTGTAACAGCTGCTGCTCCTGTAGCAGTAGTTGCTGGTGGTGCTGCTGGCGCTGCTGAAGAAAAAACTGAGTTTGACGTAGTATTAGCATCTGCTGGTGCAGAAAAAATTAAAGTAATCAAAGTGGTTCGTGAAATCACTGGTTTAGGTCTTAAAGAAGCTAAAGAAGTAGTAGATAACGCTCCTAAAGCTCTTAAAGAAGGCGTATCTAAAGATGAAGCTGAAGAAATCAAAGCTAAACTTGAAGAAGTTGGCGCATCTGTAGAAGTTAAGTAATCTCGCGTTACTTTTTAACAAAAGGAAAGCTCGTCATTTTGGCGAGCTTTTTTTCTTCATTCTGAGGAGGCGTGAAAATGGCAGATCACTATTATACAAATAAGCCTCAAGCTGAGAGTAAACCTCGTCACTGGACATTCAAATTATTGGGGCATTCGTTTTCATTTGAGACAGATGCGGGTGTTTTTAGTAAAAGCGAAGTAGATTTTGGATCCCGTGTGTTAATAGATGCTTTTCAGATGCCTGATATTGATGGTGCAATTTTTGATGTGGGATGTGGGTATGGACCAATCGGGTTATCGATTGCCAAAACAAATCCAGGTCGTACTGTTTTTATGATGGATATAAATGAACGTGCGGTTGCACTCTCACAAAAAAATGCGCAAGTAAACGGTGTTCAAAATGTACGGATATTTGTGAGTGACGGACTATCGATGGTTGACAAGGATGTAAAAGCCGCAGCTATTTTAACCAATCCTCCAATTCGCGCTGGAAAAGAAACAATTTTCCGTTTTTACGATGGAGCTTATGATAAGTTAGTGTCATCTGGTGAGCTGTGGGTAGTAATTCAAAAAAAGCAAGGTGCACCATCAACGGTTAGTTATTTAGAAGAAAAATTTTCTGAAGTCGAAGTTGTGGAAAAGAAAAAAGGTTACTGGATCGTACGTGCAAAAAAATAAATGAAATATGTATAAAATATTGACTTGACAAATCGGCTATGATAATATGATACAATGCAAAAATATTATTTTGAGGTCGTGTGCCCTTTTTGTATAGGTTTGTTTTAATATGGGTATACTTGCCAAGATAAGTTTAGTTAACCGAAAATGAGATCTTTTTGAAGACTCGTTTTCTTTTTGTCTTTCGAAATCATACACTATTTGTATGATTTTGCAAAGACCTAATATCGCTTTATTGAGGGGTGAATGAGTTGACAGGTCAACTAGTTCAGTATGGACAACACCGCCAGCGTAGAAGCTTTGCGCGTATTAAAGAGGTGCTTGAGCTTCCAAATCTGATTGAGATTCAAACGGCGTCTTACGAGTGGTTCCTTGAAGAAGGTTTACGTGAAATGTTCCGTGACATTTCGCCGATCGAGGACTTTACAGGCAATCTTTCATTAGAATTCATCGATTATTCATTAGGTGATCCTAAGTATGATGTCGATGAGTGTAAAGAGCGAGATGTTACTTACGCAGCTCCATTACGTGTGAAGGTACGTCTTTACAACAAAGAAACAGACGAAGTGAAAGAGCAAGATGTATTCATGGGTGATTTCCCATTAATGACTGAAACAGGTACGTTCATTATCAATGGTGCTGAACGTGTTATCGTTTCACAATTAGTTCGTTCACCAAGTGTGTATTTCCATGATAAAACTGATAAAAATGGTAAAAAAGGTTTTGGAGCTACAGTTATTCCGAACCGCGGGGCGTGGTTAGAATATGAAACTGATGCAAAGGATGTAGTGTATGTACGTATAGATCGTACTCGTAAGCTACCAGTAACAGTGTTGCTTCGTGCATTAGGCTTTGGTTCAGACCAAGAAATTATCGATATTATTGGTGATAACGAGTATTTACGTAATACGTTAGAAAAGGATAACTCTGAAAGTACTGAAAAAGCACTTTTAGAAATCTATGAACGTTTACGTCCAGGTGAGCCACCAACAGTTGAAAGTGCGAAGAGCTTATTATACTCTCGTTTCTTTGATGCAAAACGCTATGATTTAGCGAATGTTGGTCGCTATAAAATGAATAAAAAGCTTCATATCAAAAATCGTTTATTTAATCAAACGATTGCTGAAACGCTTGTAGACCCAGAAACAGGCGAAATTTTAGTAGAGAAGGGTACAGTTCTTGATCGTCGTACGTTAGATAAAATCTTGCCTTTCCTTGAGGATTCATCTAAAGGTATTGGGTATCGTACTTTATCACAAGTTGGTGGAGTGCTTGAAGATGATGTAACTATCCAATCTATTAAAATCTATGCACCAAAAGATGAAGCACAAAAAGAAATCAATATTATTGGTAATGCGTATATTGATGAGGAAGTGAAAAATATCACGCCTGCTGATGTATTATCTTCTGTAAGTTACTTCTTTAACTTACTGTATCATGTAGGAGCAACAGACGATATTGACCACTTAGGTAACCGTCGTCTGCGTTCAGTTGGCGAGCTATTACAAAATCAATTCCGGATCGGTTTATCTCGTATGGAGCGTGTGGTACGAGAGCGTATGTCCATTAACGATACAGCTGCTATTGTGCCACAGCAATTAATAAATATTCGTCCAGTAATTGCGTCTATTAAAGAGTTCTTCGGTAGCTCTCAATTATCACAATTTATGGACCAAACAAACCCATTAGCAGAGTTAACACATAAACGCCGTCTTTCAGCATTAGGGCCTGGTGGTTTAACACGTGAGCGTGCAGGGTTCGAAGTACGTGACGTTCACTACTCTCACTATGGTCGTATGTGTCCAATTGAAACGCCAGAGGGACCAAACATTGGTTTAATCAACTCATTATCTTCATTTGCTAAAGTAAATAAATTTGGATTCATTGAAACACCTTACCGTCGTATTGACCATGAAACAGGTAAAGTGACGGATCAAATTGATTACTTAACTGCTGATGAAGAAGATAACTACTATGTAGCACAAGCGAATTCACCATTAAATCCTGATGGTACTTTTGCGAATGACGAAGTAGTAGGACGTTTCCGTGGAGATAATACAGTATTCAATAAATCACAAATGGACTACATGGACGTATCTCCTAAACAGGTAGTTTCAGCTGCGACTGCATGTATCCCGTTCTTAGAGAATGATGACTCGAACCGTGCACTTATGGGTGCCAACATGCAACGTCAAGCTGTACCTCTATTAAATCCAGAGGCGCCATTTGTTGGTACTGGTATGGAGCATGTAGATGCCCGTGATTCAGGTGCGGCTGTCGTAGCGAAATATGACGGTATCGTTGAGCATGTTGAAGCTCGATCTATCCATGTACGCCGAATCGAAGTCATTGACGGTAAAGAAGTTAAAGGTGATTTAACAAAATATAAATTACAAAAATTTATTCGTTCAAACCAAGGTACTTCATACAACCAGCGTCCACTTGTAAAAGTTGGCGAACGTGTGAAGCCTCGTGATATTTTAGCTGATGGTCCATCGATGGAAAAAGGTGAGCTTGCTCTTGGTCGTAACGTGCTTGTTGCGTTTATGACATGGAATGGCTTTAACTATGAGGATGCTGTTATTATGAGCGAACGCCTTGTAAAAGACGATGTTTATACTTCTGTTCATATCGAAGAATATGAATCAGAGTCTCGTGATACAAAATTAGGACCAGAAGAAATCACACGTGATATTCCAAACGTTGGAGAAGATGCGCTTCGTAACTTAGACGAACGCGGAATCATCCGCATCGGTGCTGAGGTACGTGATGGTGATATTCTTGTTGGTAAAGTAACGCCTAAAGGGGTTACAGAATTAACAGCAGAAGAACGCTTATTACATGCAATCTTCGGCGAGAAAGCGCGTGAAGTTCGCGATACTTCATTACGTGTGCCACATGGTGCAGGCGGTATTATTCTTGATGTGAAGGTATTTAATCGTGAAGATGGCGATGAATTACCACCAGGTGTTAACCAATTAGTTCGTGCTTACATTGTTCAAAAACGTAAAATACGTGTTGGGGATAAAATGGCCGGACGTCACGGTAACAAAGGGGTTATCTCTCGTATCTTACCAGAAGAGGATATGCCATTCATGCCAGACGGAACGCCTGTCGATATTATGTTAAATCCACTTGGTGTACCATCTCGTATGAATATCGGACAAGTTTTAGAACTTCACTTAGGTATGGCTTCTCGTTATCTAGGCGTTCACATGGCAACGCCAGTATTTGATGGTGCCAACGAGGAAGATGTTTGGGAAACAATGGAAGAAGCTGGTATGAACCGTGATGGTAAAACAATCCTGTATGATGGACGTTCAGGTGAACCATTCGATAACCGTGTATCAGTAGGTATCATGTATATGATTAAACTTGCTCACATGGTTGATGATAAACTTCACGCACGTTCAACAGGTCCTTATTCACTTGTTACGCAACAACCACTTGGTGGTAAAGCACAGTTCGGTGGACAACGTTTTGGTGAGATGGAAGTATGGGCACTTGAAGCATACGGTGCTGCTTACACACTTCAAGAAATCTTAACAGTTAAATCCGATGATGTTGTTGGTCGTGTGAAAACATACGAAGCAATCGTTAAGGGTGAAAGTGTACCAGAGCCAGGCGTTCCTGAATCATTCAAAGTATTGATTAAAGAACTTCAATCTCTTGGTATGGATGTAAAAATGTTAACAGTCAATGATGAAGAAGTAGAGCTTCGTGATTTAGACGAGGAAGATGATCTTCAACCAGCTGACGCACTTAACATTGCTCCACAGCCAGATACAGAAGAAGAGCCAGTAGAGTCTTTTGAATAATGGAAAACCAAATTCACAGTTGTGAATAGGTCAAACTTATTTTTCAAATTAGCCGGGCAGGATTTAACGCCCTGTCCGGCTTTTCTTTTCAATAATTTATTCTATTTTAATCTTTTGCCAAAGAGACATGAATCTTGCAAACGATTATCGAGCTGCGTAAAAGAGTCTTTATAAAGACCTATACTAGAGGGAGGTAGGCTCCTTGATAGACGTTAATGAATTTGAATATATGAAAATTGGTTTAGCTTCTCCTGACAAGATTCGCTCTTGGTCATACGGTGAAGTAAAAAAACCAGAAACAATTAACTATCGTACATTAAAACCAGAAAAAGATGGTTTATTCTGTGAGCGTATTTTCGGTCCAACAAAGGACTGGGAATGTCATTGTGGTAAGTACAAACGTGTACGCTATAAAGGCGTAGTTTGTGATCGTTGTGGTGTTGAGGTAACACGCGCTAAAGTACGCCGTGAACGTATGGGCCACATCGAATTAGCGGCACCAGTTTCTCATATCTGGTACTTCAAAGGTATTCCTAGCCGTATGGGTCTTATTTTAGATATGTCCCCACGTGCACTAGAAGAAGTAATTTACTTTGCATCTTACGTAGTAATCGAACCAGGTGCTACAAACTTAGAAAGTAAGCAACTACTTTCTGAAAAAGAGTACCGTGCATATCGCGAAAAATTCGGTAACACATTCGAGGCATCTATGGGTGCAGAAGCAATTAAAAAGTTATTAGGTAAAATTGATCTTGAAGATGAAACTCAATCTTTAAAAGAAGAGTTGAAATCTGCACAAGGTCAACGTCGCACGCGTGCCATCAAACGTCTAGAAGTTGTTGAATCTTTCCGTAACTCAGGTAACTCACCTGAATGGATGATTTTAGATGTACTACCTGTCATTCCACCAGAGCTTCGTCCAATGGTGCAATTAGATGGTGGTCGATTCGCTACTTCTGACTTAAACGATTTATATCGTCGTGTAATCAACCGTAACAACCGTTTAAAACGTTTACTAGACCTTGGTGCTCCAAGCATCATCGTACAAAATGAAAAACGTATGTTACAAGAAGCTGTTGATGCTTTAATTGATAACGGTCGTCGTGGTCGTCCTGTAACAGGTCCGGGTAATCGTCCGTTAAAATCACTTTCACATATGTTGAAAGGTAAACAAGGTCGTTTCCGTCAAAACTTACTTGGTAAACGTGTTGACTACTCTGGTCGTTCTGTTATCGTAGTAGGTCCAAACTTAAAAATGTACCAATGTGGTCTACCAAAAGAAATGGCTATTGAGTTATTCAAGCCATTTGTTATGAAAGAATTAGTTGAACGTGGTCTTGCTCATAATATTAAATCTGCTAAACGTAAAATCGAACGTTTAAACAATGACGTATGGGACGTTTTAGAAGATGTCATTCGTGAGCATCCAGTACTACTAAACCGTGCACCAACACTTCACCGTCTTGGTATTCAAGCATTCGAACCAACATTAGTTGAAGGCCGTGCTATTCGTCTTCATCCATTGGTATGTACAGCTTACAACGCTGACTTCGATGGTGACCAAATGGCGGTTCACGTACCATTATCGGCAGAAGCACAAGCAGAAGCGCGTCTATTAATGCTTGCTGCACAAAATATCCTGAACCCGAAAGACGGGAAACCAGTTGTAACACCTTCTCAAGATATGGTATTAGGAAACTATTATTTAACACTTGAGCGTGAAGATGCTCGAGGAGAAGGCTCTGTTTTCTATGGTCCAAACGAAGTGTTAATTGCATATGATACAGGTCATGTTCACTTGCATACTCGTATTGCCATTAAAGCAAGTTCGTTAAACAACCCAAGATTTACAGAAGAACAAAATAATAAGTTCTTATTAACAACTGTTGGGAAAGTAATCTTTAACGAAATTTTACCTAAATCATTCCCGTATATTAATGAGCCAACTGATTTCAACTTAGAGCAAGAAACACCAGACAAATTCTTTGTTAACTTAACAATTGATGAAGAAACGTTAAAAGAGCTTGAGGCAGATGCTGCTTATAATGCACTTGATGAAAAAGGCAAAATTAATGCACAACGTACCGCTGTACTACGCAAATACTTTGCATCAGTACCAGTTGTGAACCCGTTCCGTAAAAAATTCTTAGGAAATATCATTGCCGAAGTGTTTAAACGTTTCCACATTACAGAAACATCTAAAATGCTTGACCGCATGAAAAACCTAGGATTTAAATATTCAACACGCGCGGGTATTACAGTTGGTGTTTCTGACATTGTCGTATTACCAGATAAAGGTGAAATTTTAGCAGAGGCTCAAGAAAAAGTGGATAAAGTTCAGGCGCAATTCCGTCGTGGTTTCATTACGGAAGATGAGCGTTATGACCGCGTTATCTCAAGCTGGAGTGCAGCGAAAGATGAAATTCAATCGAAGCTGATGAAATCTCTTGAGAAAACAAATCCAATCTTTATGATGTCTGATTCAGGTGCCCGTGGTAATGCCTCTAACTTTACACAATTAGCAGGTATGCGTGGTCTGATGGCCAACCCGGCTGGTCGTATCATTGAACTTCCAATCAAATCTTCATTCCGTGAAGGTTTAACCGTATTAGAGTACTTCATTTCGACGCATGGTGCGCGTAAAGGCCTTGCCGATACAGCCCTAAAAACTGCCGATTCAGGTTACTTAACACGTCGTCTTGTTGACGTTGCACAGGATGTTATTGTGCGTGAAGATGACTGTGGTACTGACCGTGGTTTAACAATTGGTGCATTAATGGAAGGCACTGAACTAATCGAGGCTCTAGATGAACGTATTGTTGGTCGTCATACGAAGAAAACAATTCTACACCCTGAAACTGGTGAAGTTATTTTAGAAAAAGACGGCTTAATTGACCAAGATATTGCTCGTGTAATTATCGAGGCTGGTATCGAGGAAGTAACTATCCGTTCAGCGTTCACATGTAATACAAAACATGGCGTATGTAAAAAATGTTACGGCATGAACTTAGCAACAGGTGAAAAGGTTGAGGTTGGAGAGGCAGTTGGTATTATTGCTGCTCAATCAATCGGTGAACCAGGTACACAGTTAACAATGCGTACATTCCATACAGGTGGGGTTGCCGGAGACGATATTACACAAGGTCTTCCACGTATCCAAGAAATCTTTGAAGCACGTAATCCAAAAGGTCAATCTGTTATTTCAGAGATCGCAGGTACTGTTTCAGATATCACAGAAATCCGTGAAGGCTTAAAAGAAATTACTATTCAAGGTGACGTAGAAACTCGTAAGTATCAAGCACCTTATAATGCGCGTCTAAAAGTTATCGAAGGTGATAATGTAGAGCGTGGTCAAGTTTTAACAGAGGGTTCTATCGATCCAAAACAATTATTAAAAGTAAAAGACGTTTCGACAGTTCAAGAATACCTATTAAAAGAAGTACAAAAAGTATACCGTATGCAAGGGGTAGAAATTGGTGATAAACACATCGAGGTAATGGTTCGCCAAATGCTTCGTAAAGTCCGTGTAATCGAAGCTGGAGATACAGATTTATTACCAGGTTCATTACTAGATATCCACCAATTTGCAGAGGCAAATGCAGATGCTGTTATGAATGGCAAAAATCCTGCAACTTGTCGACCTGTTATCCTGGGTATTACAAAAGCTTCTCTTGAAACAGAGTCATTCTTATCTGCAGCATCATTCCAAGAAACAACTCGTGTGTTAACAGATGCAGCAATTAAAGGTAAACGTGACGAGCTTCTTGGATTAAAAGAGAACGTAATTATCGGTAAACTTGTTCCTGCAGGTACTGGTATGCAACGTTACCGTCAAATCCGCATCGAAAAAGATGAGCTTGACTCGGAAGATTTAGTTTCTGCTGAATAATCATTAAATAAGTTCCGAAGAGATGAGTTTTATGTCTCTTCGGACTTTTTCAAGATATTAGTTGACAGCCGAAATTGATAATGATAATATATTGAAGGTTGATAGTTAACTGTCTGTACTTCGGAGGATATGAAAATGTCTTATGATAAAGTAAGGGCTAGTCAAACAATCATAGGTACAAAGCAAGCAGTGAAAGCAATGCAAGCTGGTTCAGTGAAAGAACTCTTTGTGGCACTTGATGCAGACAATTGGGTAACCGATTCGGCCATATCTTTCGCGAGAGAAATCGGGATACCAATCATTCTTGTTGAGTCCAAAAAGGAATTGGGCAAGGCCTGTGGAATCCATGTTGGAGCTGCGGTAGTTGCGATTGCTGTAGAGTAGTTTTTGTGTTTGAAACACAAAGACTTTGTTTTTACCCAAAAAATGAACCACCTGGATGTGTGGTATTGAAAAAGAAGAAATGAAGGGAGGAAAAATCGATGCCTACAATTAACCAATTGGTACGTAAGCCTCGTAAATCTAAAATCACGAAATCAAACTCACCAGCGTTAAACAAAGGTTATAACTCATTTAAAAAATCTTTAACTGATGTTAAATCTCCTCAAAAACGTGGTGTTTGTACTCGTGTAGGTACAATGACGCCTAAAAAACCTAACTCAGCGTTACGTAAATACGCTCGTGTACGTTTAACTAACCAAATCGAGGTTACAGCGTACATTCCTGGTGAAGGCCACAACTTACAAGAGCACAGTGTTGTTCTTATCCGTGGCGGTCGTGTAAAAGACTTACCGGGTGTTCGTTACCATATCGTTCGTGGTGCTCTTGATACTGCTGGTGTAAACGGTCGTATGCAATCACGTTCTCTATACGGTACAAAACGCCCTAAAGAAAAAAAATAATTTAAAATCTATAAGTTATTCACTCAATGAAAGGAGGAAAACACATGCCTCGTAAAGGTCCTGTTTCCAAACGTGACGTGTTACCAGATCCAATTTATAATTCAAAACTAGTAACTCGTTTAATCAACAAAATGATGATTGATGGTAAAAGAGGTACTTCTCAAAAGATTTTATACGGTGCGTTCGAGCTAGTTAAAGAACGTTCTGGTCAAAATCCAATCGAAGTATTCGAAGCTGCTCTAAACAACGTAATGCCTGTTCTTGAAGTACGCGCTCGCCGTGTTGGTGGTTCTAACTACCAAGTGCCAGTAGAAGTACGCCCAGAACGTCGTACGACTTTAGGTCTTCGTTACCTAGTTAACTATTCTCGCCTTCGCGGAGAAAAAACAATGGAAGAGCGTCTAGCTAACGAAATTCTTGATGCTTCTAACAACACTGGTGCATCAGTTAAAAAACGTGAAGATATGCACAAAATGGCAGAAGCGAACAAAGCATTCGCTCACTACCGTTGGTAATCTAAACATCGCATAAGCCCAATATGGAAGGAGAAATACCTAATGAAACGCGAATTCTCTCTAGAGAATACACGTAATATTGGGATCATGGCTCACATTGATGCTGGTAAAACAACAACAACTGAGCGTATCCTTTATTACACAGGTAAGATTCACAAAATTGGTGAAACTCACGAAGGCGCTTCTCAAATGGACTGGATGGAACAAGAGCAAGAACGTGGTATTACAATCACTTCTGCTGCAACAACAGCTCAATGGGACGGCCACCGTGTAAATATCATCGATACTCCTGGACACGTAGACTTCACAGTAGAAGTTGAACGTTCACTACGCGTACTTGATGGTGCGGTAACAGTACTTGATGCTCAATCTGGTGTTGAACCTCAAACTGAAACTGTATGGCGTCAAGCTACAACATACGGTGTACCACGTATCGTATTCATCAACAAAATGGATAAAATGGGTGCTGACTTCCTTTACTCTGTAGGTACTTTACATGAGCGTCTACAAGCAAATGCACATCCAATTCAATTACCAATCGGTGCTGAAGATCAATTCTCTGCAATCATTGACTTAATTGAAATGAACGCTACTTTCTATGGAAACGACCAAGGTACAGATGTATCTGTAGGCGAAATTCCAGAAGAGTATAAAGCACAAGCTGAAGAATACCGTGAAAAATTAATCGAAGCAGTTGCTGAAGTTAATGAAGATATCATGGAAAAATACTTCGCTGGTGAAGAAATTTCTAAAGAAGAGCTTAAAGCGGCTATTCGTCAAGCAACAATTAACGTTGAATTCTACCCAGTTATCTGTGGTACAGCGTTCAAACACAAAGGTGTTCGTAAAATGCTTGATGCGGTAATCGATTACTTACCAGCTCCAACAGATGTACCTGCTATCAATGGTACTTTACCAGATTCTGATGAAGAAGTTGTACGTCATTCTTCAGACGAAGAACCATTCTCGGCTCTTGCGTTTAAAGTTATGACAGACCCATTCGTAGGTAAATTAACATTCTTCCGTGTGTACTCTGGTATTTTACAATCAGGTTCATATGTACAAAACTCTACGAAAGGTAAACGTGAACGTGTAGGTCGTATCCTACAAATGCACGCTAACTCTCGTGAAGAGATTTCTCAAGTGTTCGCAGGGGATATCGCAGCAGCGGTAGGTCTTAAAGATACTACTACTGGTGATACATTATGTGACGAGAAAAACCTAGTTATTCTTGAATCAATGGAATTCCCAGAGCCAGTTATCTCTCTTTCTGTAGAACCAAAATCAAAAGCAGACCAAGATAAAATGGGTCAAGCTTTACAAAAACTACAAGAAGAAGATCCAACTTTCCGTGCTCATACTGACCAAGAAACAGGTCAAACAATCATCTCTGGTATGGGTGAACTTCACCTTGATATCTTAGTTGACCGTATGCGCCGTGAATTTAAAGTAGAAGCTAACGTTGGTGCTCCACAGGTATCTTACCGTGAAACATTCCGTGGCTCTGCTCAAGTTGAAGGTAAATTCGTCCGCCAATCTGGTGGTCGTGGTCAATTTGGTCACGTTTGGATTGAATTCTCTCCAAATGAAGAAGGAAAAGGCTTTGAATTTGAAAATGCTATCGTTGGTGGTGTAGTTCCACGTGAATACATTCCTGCTGTAGAAGCTGGTCTTAAAGACGCTTTACAAAACGGTGTACTTGCTGGTTACCCATTAATCGACATCAAAGCGAAATTATTCGATGGTTCATACCATGATGTTGACTCTAACGAAATGGCATTCAAAATTGCTGCATCTATGGCTCTTAAAAACGCGGTTTCTAAATGTAGCCCAGTTTTACTTGAACCAATGATGAAAGTTGAAGTTGTAATTCCAGAGGAATACCTTGGTGATATCATGGGTAACATTACTTCTCGCCGTGGTCGCGTAGAGGGTATGGAAGCTCGCGGTAACGCTCAAGTTGTTCGTGCGATGGTTCCACTTTCAGAAATGTTTGGATATGCAACAACTTTACGTTCTGCAACGCAAGGTCGTGGTGTATTCTCAATGGTATTCGATCACTATGAAGAAGTACCAAAATCAATCTCTGAAGAAATCATCAAAAAAAATAAAGGTGAATAATTGAATTTTCATCTTGCATAAAGTATAACTAATTTGTAAGCTATGATTGCAGGATAGGGGATGGGCCCGTTCTCTATTAGCATTCATTCTATAAATTTAAAAATAAAACATATAATTTTGAGGAGGCAATCTCTAATGGCTAAAGAAAAATTTGACCGTTCTAAAACGCATGCTAACATTGGTACAATCGGACACGTTGACCATGGTAAAACTACTTTAACTGCTGCTATCGCTACAGTTCTTTCTAAAAAAATGGGTGGTACAGCTAAATCTTATGCTGACATCGATAACGCTCCAGAAGAAAAAGAGCGTGGTATTACAATCAATACTTCTCACGTAGAATATGAAACAGAAACTCGTCACTATGCACACGTTGACTGCCCAGGACACGCTGACTATGTTAAAAACATGATCACTGGCGCTGCACAAATGGATGGCGGTATCTTAGTAGTATCTGCTGCGGATGGCCCAATGCCACAAACTCGTGAGCACATTCTTTTATCTCGTCAAGTAGGTGTTCCATACTTAGTAGTATTCATGAACAAATGTGATATGGTTGATGACGAAGAATTATTAGAATTAGTAGAAATGGAAATCCGTGATCTACTATCTGAATATGACTTCCCAGGTGATGATATTCCTGTAATCAAAGGTTCTGCTCTTAAAGCTCTTGAAGGTGAACCAGAATGGGAAGAAAAAATCGTTGAATTAATGGATGCTGTAGATTCTTACATCCCAACTCCAGAACGTCAAACTGACAAACCATTCATGATGCCAGTAGAGGACGTATTCTCTATCACTGGTCGTGGTACAGTTGCAACTGGCCGTGTTGAACGTGGTCAAGTTAAAGTTGGTGACGTAGTTGAAATCATCGGTATCGCTGAAGAAGCTAAATCTACTACTGTAACTGGTGTAGAAATGTTCCGTAAATTATTAGACTATGCTGAAGCTGGTGACAACATCGGTGCACTTCTTCGTGGTGTTTCTCGTGATGAAATCCAACGTGGTCAAGTATTAGCTAAACCAGGTTCAATCACTCCACACACTAACTTCAAAGCAGAAGTTTACGTTTTATCAAAAGAAGAGGGTGGCCGTCATACTCCATTCTTCTCTAACTACCGTCCTCAGTTCTACTTCCGTACAACTGACGTAACAGGTATCTGTAACTTACCAGAAGGCGTTGAAATGGTAATGCCTGGCGATAACATCGAAATGACAGTAGAACTTATCGCTCCAATCGCTCTTGAAGAAGGTACTAAATTCTCTATCCGTGAGGGTGGCCGTACTGTAGGCGCTGGTGTAGTTTCTTCTATCCAAAAATAATTTTAGCGCATGCTAATTTTCAAAACCAATCTGTGGGGACGCCTGCAGATTGGTTTTTTATGTTAATATTAGAGTAATAAATTTAAATTAGATTATTATATGTTCACTTACTGTGACTAATGACAAATTGTACTATTTAAGTTAAAGGATTAATTAGTATTTTCAAGCTTGCGGCGGTAAAAGCAAGATATCCTACTTGTTAAAAAGGAGTGCTTCAATATGGAATTGAAGATATTATTGATAGAGGATGATCCATCGATTTTTGAAATGATTCAGACAAGATTTACCCAATGGTCTTTACAAGTGGTTGGCCCTAAAAATTTTCAAAAGGTGATGGATGATTTTATAGAGGAAAAACCCCATCTAGTCATAATTGATATACAATTACCAGCCTATGATGGTTTTCATTGGTGTCGTGAAATTCGTCATATTTCAAAGGTCCCAATCCTCTTTCTATCGTCACGAGACCACCCGATGGATATGGTCATGTCAATGCAAATGGGTGCCGATGATTTTGTACAAAAGCCTTTCCATATGGAAGTATTACTAGCTAAGGTTCAAGCTATTTTACGACGTACATACGATTATATAGAAGAATCTTTGGATGTTACACGCTTCAATGGTGCGGTTATTGACTATGCTAGAAGTGAAATTATGTATCATGGTAATCTCGCCTCTTTAACTAAAAATGAACTCTTTATTTTACGTATTTTAGTGGAAAAGACGAATCAAATTGTTTCTAGAGATGATTTGATGAGAAAGTTATGGGATGATGAGCGCTTTGTTAATGATAACACTTTGTCTGTAAATGTTAATCGGTTACGCACGAAGCTTGAGGATATAGGTTTACAGGATGTTATTTTAACCAAAAAGGGACTTGGTTATATTGCAGTCACACAAGGGACGTGAAGCACAATGTTATTATTATTTATAAGAGAACGCTTAGCATGGATAGGCTACTTTTTATTTATGGTGGTTGTACTTAACATCTTATTTTTATTAGACGTTGGTTTAGTAGATGTATCTATTTGGTACGTAAATGTTATTTTGCTTGTTAGTTTTATAATATTTCTTTTTTGGAGATACGTAGTTGAGACAAAGCAGCTTAAAGATTTCCTGGGAAATGTAGATAGCCAACTTGATGATGCACATAGCAGAAGCTTAGTCCTTTCGCCTTTTCAAGCAGCTTACTTTACGAAAATAGAAGATATTATTTATGATAAAAATACAGAGTTAAATCAAGCTAAAGTTCAATTACAGGAGTATTCAGATGAGCTTCTTGCATGGGTTCATGAAGTAAAAGCACCATTAACAACTATTAATCTAATGCTAGATCATATTGAAGATTTAACATTACGTCGTAAATTAGAAGCAGAGTGGCTTAGGCTGCATTTATTAGTGGATCAGCAGCTACATCAAACACGATTATCTTCCATTGAAAAAGATAATTATATGGTAGAAATAGAGCTACGTGCCGCTGTCTATAACGAAATAAAAGCTATGCAGGCATGGTGTATTGAAAAGGGTATCGGCTTTGATGTTGAAGAGCTTACAGAAACAGTAATGACAGACGGTAAATGGCTAGCTTTTATTGTTCGACAAATTTTATCTAATGCGATTAAATATAGTCCTGCAAACTCAGAGATATTCATATTTACAGAAGTAGACCCAACAGGAGCGACACTATTACACATTAAAGATAATGGTATTGGTATTCGTAAGGAGGATTTACCTCGAATTTTTCAGAAGTCATATACGGGGACTGCTGGGAGGGAATCTAGTCAATCAACAGGTATGGGTTTATACTTAGCACATAATGTAGCACAGAAGATTGGAATTCGTATTACGGTTCAATCTAGTGTAGGGGAAGGCTCCATATTTACCTTGCGTTTTCCATTACAAAATGAATATGTCAAACTAACGGGTAGATGACGAAATTGTCACCTACCTTTTTATATTGTCATGTAAAACGCACGAATAAGCGAAGAAGACAGGGTACACTTGACCTATAGAAAGGGGCGTTTATAAGTGGCAGTTTTAATTGGTCGTAAAGTAAAGAAAGTCTACGGTAAAAAATCAACAGCTCAAGAGGTTTTAAAGGGTATAGATTTAGAGGTTAATCAAGGAGAATTTGTTGGAATTATGGGCCCATCAGGTTCTGGAAAAACAACATTATTAAACGTTCTGTGCTCTATTGATTTTGCCACAGAAGGTGTTATTGAAATAAATGGTCAAAACTTACGAGGAATGAAGGAAAAGGCTCTAGCTAACTTTCGCCGTGAGCAACTAGGTTTCATATTCCAAGACTATAATTTACTGGATACGTTAACGGTAAAAGAAAATATATTATTACCATTGGCTATTGGCAAGCTTCCAAAGGCTGTTGCAGACAGTCGTGTAAAGGAGCTAACACATTTATTAGGAATTGCTGAGATTCTAAATAAATATCCCAATGAAATATCAGGTGGACAAAAACAACGTACATCTGCAGCTCGTGCACTCATTACAAATCCATCGCTAGTATTTGCAGACGAGCCTACTGGTGCACTTGATTCTAAATCAGCTACTGCACTTTTAAAAAATCTACAAAGTATTAATGAGGCAAAGAAGGCTACTATTATGATGGTTACGCATGATGCAGTAGCCGCAAGCTTTTGTACGCGTGTTTTGTTCTTAAAGGACGGGCTTATTTATAGTGAGCTATATAAAGGAGATAAAACGAGGCAGGCGTTTTTCCAAGAAATCATGCATACGCAAAGTGTGCTAGGTGGTGACGGTTATGAGTCTTAGTAAGCTTGTATTACGTAGCATGAAGAAAAATATGAAGCACTATTATTTATATTTTTTTGCTCTTATTTTCAGTGTGACTTTATTTTTTTCCTTTGTGACTTTGCAAAACAATGCTGATGTACTAGAAACTGTAAGTAAGAGTGGTACAGCCACAGCAGGTTTTGGAGCAGCAACATATATATTGTATTTTATAGTGTTATTCTTCGTGCTATATGCAAACCATCTTTTTATGAAGCGTCGTAGTAAGGAAGTTGGTTTATATCAACTAATCGGTATGACAAAGGGATTGATTGTACGTCTATTAGCGATTGAAAGTATTCTATTATTTGTTGGTGCAGTCATTTTAGGTATGCTTGCAGGCTTCTTTAGCTCTCGATTATTTGCCATGATACTATTACGAGTACTAGAAAAAGAGGCGCTTGTCACGATGACATTTAGTATCGAGGCATTACAAAAATCTATAATCGTTTTCGTTATACTCTTAGTAATTGTGCTTGTCCAAATGGCTTGGATGATTCACCGCGTATCATTACTTTCCTTATTCAGTGCTGCTAAACAAGCAGATGAACGCGTAAAACGTTTTAGTCCATTACAAATGGCGATAGGCTTTATAGGGCTTGTACTGATTGTATATGGCTATTATGCTTCAACTAAGCTTTTTGATATCGAATCTGCTGGCAATTTATTTGTTAACATGATGATTATTTTGGCTACTACTATAGGTGGTACATTTATAGTATTTCGTTTCTCTGTAGCGTTTATAATGAATTCTATCCGTTTAAAGAAAAATGGACATTTAACCGTTCGTGATGTATTAGCATTAACACCAATTATGCATCGCATGAAAAGTAACGCAAAATCTTTAACATTAATAACAGTTTTAACGGGTGTTTCTCTAGGGATTACAACATTATCGTATATAGGGTATTATTCATCAGAGTCGTCGGCATTTAGCCAAGTACCTGGAGATTATATCTTACTTGAAGACAATGGGCAGGAATTTCTAAAGAAGCTAGAGGACGAGAATATTGCTTTTGACAAAATAGATTACCGATTACAGGGAGTAATAGCGTCAGTTGGACAATTATTGTCAGAAGAAGAACAACGAGAAGGAAATCCTTTTTATAATATGGAAGGAACAATCTATACCGTTCCACTTTCTGATTATCAACAAATTAACCCAGATGCCTTGATATCTGGTAATGAAGTTATCTTAACAAATTATGGTGGGTACATGGCAGCGATGTTCAAGTTAGAGAAAGATCGCAATATTGTGGTATCTGCTGGAGAGCTCAAGGAAACATTTCATGTTGTGGACATTCAAGATAATAGTATTATAAGTGGGATCGTAACAGCTGGCGGTGGTGGACCAATTTTTGTCGTTACAGATGAAATGTTTGAAAAGCTAGCAGTACAATCTGAGCTTTTCCCTTGGCATAAGCAAGCCACAATTAATTTGAAATCAAAAGAAGATATAGCTCAAGCAGAGGAATTATATATTCAAACAGGTGCAGGGGTTATTTCAGCGTTGGATAGCAATGGTCAATCAAAACAGTTTATACAGTCATCTTTTGAAAGCGAACGTAAGGAGTATATTGAAGACTTAGGAATAACTATTTTTACGACTGCATTTTTAGGATTAGCATTTTTAATGACAACAGGTAGCATTTTATACTTTAAGCAAATGTCTGAGGCTGAAGAAGAGCGTGGATCTTATACAATTCTAAGAAAGATAGGCTTTGCTGAAAGAGATATTTTGAAAGGAATTTATATGAAACAGGCCTTCAATTTTGGTGTTCCGTTAGTCATTGGATTACTTCATAGTTATTTTGCTGTAAAATCTGGTTGGTTTTTATTTGGCTCAGAGTTAACAGCGCCGTTGTGGATTGCTATGAGTTGTTATATAGCTTTATATGCTATCTTTGCATTCCTCTCAGTGGGCTATTATAAAAAGGTTATTCGCGAATCACTATAGCAATACAATAGGAAGAAACTCAAAAACAGTATGGGTATTTAATCACCATACTGTTTTTTTATGTGCAGTGAAGGAGGAGTTAAGCATTGAAAGATGTTTGGTTTGGAATTGTAATATCTACTTTTATATAAGATTGTAAGTTGTTAGAAATATTCGAAAACGTTGATATTATACTCTTATGTGTTGCAATATTTCTAGAATTTCTTTATACTAATAAACGGCTTAAATAAGCGAAGAAATAGTAGTAGTAAGAATATCAGCAACATTTAAAAGAATTTAGCGAAAAGACTTGCTTATTCTTTTTTTATTGTATATAATGTTGAATGTTGGTCTTTGACTGCGATGAAGCGAGAGGTTGCCGACACACCCGGCCGCTTTGCCATGGCGGTGTGTAGGAGAATTTTCGTGGAGAATGTCTAGAAAATAGGCGAGAAGGAGGGAAAATAATGGCAAAACAAAAGATTCGTATTCGTTTAAAAGCGTATGATCACCGTATTTTAGATCAATCTGCTGAGAAAATTGTGGAAACTGCAAAACGTTCAGGTGCAAGTGTATCAGGTCCGATTCCACTTCCAACTGAGAAGTCTGTGTACACAATTCTTCGTGCTGTTCACAAGTACAAAGATTCTCGTGAACAATTCGAGATGCGTACGCATAAACGTCTGATCGATATCGTTAACCCAACACCACAAACTGTTGATGCGTTAATGAAACTTGATTTACCATCTGGCGTTGATATCGAAATCAAACTTTAATGGTAAAAACAATATAACTTTTTAAAACTTACAGGAGGTGTGACAAATGGCTAAAGGAATCTTAGGTAGAAAAATTGGTATGACACAAGTTTTCGCTGAAAACGGCGATTTAATCCCGGTAACAGTTATCGAGGCTACTCCAAACGTAGTTCTTCAAAAGAAAACTGTTGAAACAGACGGCTACGAAGCGATCCAAGTTGGTTTCGAAGATAAGCGCGTTAAGCTTTCTAACAAACCAGAACAAGGTCACGTAGCAAAAGCGAATACTGCTCCTAAGCGCTTCATTCGTGAATTCCGCAACGTGAACGTTGGAGAATACGAAGTTGGTCAAGAAGTCAAAGTAGAAATTTTCGCAGAAGGCGATGTAATTGATGTAACAGGAGTTACTAAAGGTAAAGGTTTCCAAGGTGTTATTAAACGCCACGGTCAATCTCGTGGTCCTATGGCCCACGGTTCTCGTTACCACCGTCGTCCTGGTTCAATGGGTCCAGTTGCTCCGAACCGCGTATTTAAACAAAAGAAATTACCTGGTCAAATGGGTGGCACTGTAGTTACAATCCAAAACTTAGAAATCGTGAAAGTTGATGCGGAACGTAACTTACTACTTGTTAAAGGTAATGTTCCTGGTTCTAAAAAAGCTCTAGTTACAGTAAAAACTGCAATTAAAGCTAAGTAATCACTTAAGGAAAGGAGGAAACAGGAATGACAAAAGTATCTGTACTTAGTCAAACAGGTGCTTCAGTTGGTGAAATCGAATTAAACGATGCGATTTTCGGAATCGAGCCAAATGAAGCAGTATTATTCGACGCTGTAGTAGCTCAACGCGCTTCTCTTCGTCAAGGTAATCACAAGGTGAAAAACCGTTCTGAAGTTGCTGGTGGTGGTCGTAAACCATGGCGTCAAAAAGGAACTGGTCGTGCTCGTCAAGGTTCTATCCGTTCTCCACAATGGCGCGGCGGTGGTATCGTATTCGGTCCTACTCCACGTAGCTATTCTTATAAATTACCTAAAAAAGTTCGTCGTTTAGCTCTTAAATCTGCTTTATCAGCTAAAGTAGTAGAACAAAATTTCTTAGTTCTTGATGCTCTTACACTAGCAGCACCAAAAACAAAAGAATTCACAAAAATTCTTAAAGATCTTTCTTTAGAGAAAAAATCTTTATTCGTAACTGCTGATCTAGATGAAAACGTAGCATTATCTGCTCGTAACATCCCAGGTGTAACAGTTTTAACTGCAAATGGAATCAACGTTCTTGATCTATTAGGTCATGATAAAGTTGTATTCACTAAATCTGCAGTAGAAAAAGTTGAGGAGGTGCTTGGATAATGGAAGCACGTGATATTTTAAAACGTCCGGTCATTACTGAGCGTTCTTCAGAACTTATGGCAGAGAAAAAGTATACTTTTGAAGTAGACACTCGCGCAAACAAAACTCAAGTAAAAGACGCAGTAGAAGAAATCTTTGGCGTAAAAGTTGAGAAAGTAAACGTTCTTAACTACAAAGGTAAATTCAAACGCGTTGGCCGTTATGGTGGTTACACAAACAAACGTCGTAAAGCGATTGTTAAATTAACTGCTGATAGCAAAGAAATTGAATTATTCGAAATGTAATCCTTAATGGATTTATGATTTGAACACTCAAGAAGGAGGGAAAACACAATGGCGATTAAAAAGTATAAACCTACCTCTAACGGTCGTCGTAATATGACGTCATTAGACTTTGCGGAAATTACAACTAACAAGCCTGAGAAATCATTGCTTGAACCAACTAAACGCAAAGCTGGTCGTAACAACCAAGGTAAAATCACTGTTCGTCATCATGGTGGTGGTCATAAGAAGCAATACCGTGTTATCGATTTCAAACGTGTTAAAGATGGCATTCCGGCAAAAGTTGCTACTATTGAATATGATCCAAACCGTTCTGCGAATATCGCATTAATCAACTACGCTGATGGAGCAAAAGCTTACATTTTAGCACCAAAAGGTCTAGAGGTTGGTCAAACAATCGTGTCTGGTCCTGATGCTGATATTAAAGTAGGGAATGCATTACCATTAGCAAACATTCCAATGGGTACAACTATCCATAACATCGAATTAAAACCTGGTAAAGGTGGACAATTAGTACGTTCTGCTGGTACTTCTGCGCAAGTACTTGGTCGTGAAGATAAATACGTAATCGTTCGTCTTCAATCTGGTGAAGTACGTTTAGTGTTAGCTACTTGCCGCGCTACAATCGGTCAAGTTGGTAACGAACAACACGAACTTGTACACATCGGTAAAGCAGGTCGTAGCCGTTGGTTAGGTAAACGCCCAGAAGTTCGTGGTTCTGTAATGAACCCTAACGATCACCCACACGGTGGTGGTGAAGGACGTTCTCCAATCGGACGTAAATCACCAATGACTCCTTGGGGTAAACCAGCACTTGGTTACAAAACTCGCAAGAAGAAAAACAAATCGGATAAATTTATTATCCGTGGTCGTAAAAAATAAAGTGATTAAACTACGGTTCTATGTGAGAGCCGTGGTGGAATCACGGAGGGAGGTTCCTACATGGGTCGCAGCTTGAAAAAAGGACCTTTTGTCGATGACCACTTAATGAAAAAAGTGGAGGCACAAGAGGCTTCTGAGAAAAAACAAGTTATCAAAACTTGGTCACGCCGTTCTACAATCTTCCCGAACTTCATCGGTTTAACGATTGCTGTTTATGATGGACGTAAACACGTTCCAGTATACGTAACAGAAGATATGGTTGGCCACAAACTTGGTGAGTTCGCACCGACACGTGCTTACAAAGGTCACGGTGCAGACGACAAGAAAACAAGACGCTAATTTTGAGAGGAGGTAAATCCTAATGACACAAGCTAAAGCTATCGCTCGTACAGTTCGCATTGCTCCTCGTAAGGTACGTCTAGTTGTAGACTTAATTCGAGGCAAGCAAGTTGGTGAGGCAGTTGCAATTTTACGTCATACTCCAAAAGCGGCGTCTCCAGTCGTTGAAAAAGTATTAAAATCTGCAGTTGCTAACGCTGAGCACAATTATGATCTTGACATCAACTCTTTAGTAGTTTCTGAAGTTTTCGTTGATGAAGGTCCAACATTAAAACGTTTCCGTCCACGTGCACAAGGACGTGCAAGCGCAATTAACAAACGCACAAGCCACATTACTCTAGTGGTATCTGAGAAGAAGGAGGGTTAATCCGTGGGTCAAAAAGTACATCCAATAGGACTACGCGTTGGTATTATTCGTGACTGGGAGTCAAAATGGTACGCTGAAAAAGACTATGCAACTCTACTTCACGAAGACATCAAAGTGCGTAAATATATTGAAACGGCTCTTAAAGACGCTTCTGTTTCTAAAGTAGAAATCGAACGTGCTGCAAACCGTGTAAACATTACAATTCACACTGCGAAACCAGGTATGGTAATCGGTAAAGGTGGTACTGAAGTTGAAAATCTTCGTAAATACCTTAGCGATTTAACTGGTAAACGTGTACACATCAATATTATCGAAATCAAACGTGCTGATCTTGATGCTCGCTTAGTAGCTGAAAACATCGCTCGTCAATTAGAAAACCGTGTATCTTTCCGTCGTGCGCAAAAGCAAGCGATCCAACGCACAATCCGCGCTGGTGCAAAAGGAATTAAAACACAAGTATCTGGTCGTTTAGGTGGCGCTGATATTGCGCGTGCTGAACACTATAGTGAAGGAACTGTTCCACTTCATACTCTACGTGCTGACATTGATTATGCACACGCAGAAGCTGACACTACTTACGGTAAATTAGGCGTTAAAGTATGGATCTACCGTGGTGAAGTTCTTCCTACGAAGAAATCTGTGGAAGGAGGCAAATAATATGTTATTGCCTAAACGCGTAAAATACCGTCGTGAACACCGCGGAAACATGCGTGGCGAAGCGAAAGGCGGTAAAGAAGTAACTTTCGGCGAATGGGGCTTACAAGCTCAAACAGCTAGCTGGATTACTAACCGTCAAATCGAATCTGCTCGTATCGCGATGACTCGTTACATGAAACGGGGCGGTAAAGTTTGGATTAAAATCTTCCCACACAAACCTTACACTAAAAAACCTCTAGAAGTCCGCATGGGTTCTGGTAAAGGTTCTCCTGAAGGTTGGGTAGCAGTAGTAAAACCAGGAAAAGTTATGTTCGAAATTGCTGGTGTATCTGAAGAGGTTGCACGTGAAGCACTTCGTTTAGCATCACATAAGCTTCCTGTTAAATGTAAAATCGTAAAACGTCAAGAAACTGGTGGTGAATCTAATGAAAGCTAATGAAATCCGTGACCTTGCCACTTCTGAAATTGAATTAAAAGTGAAATCACTGAAAGAAGAGCTTTTCAACCTTCGCTTCCAATTGGCGACTGGTCAATTAGAAAACACAGCTCGTATTCGTGAAGTGCGTAAAGCAATCGCGCGTATGAAAACTGTTATTCGTGAAAGAGAAATCAGTGCAAATAACTGATAAAGGAGGTTTTCAAGTATGACTGAGCGTAATCAACGCAAAGTTTACACGGGCCGCGTTGTTTCAGATAAAATGGACAAAACTGTTACTGTTTTAGTTGAGACTTACAAAAAGCACAAGCTTTATGGTAAACGTGTAAAATACTCTAAAAAGTTTAAAGCTCATGATGAGTTAAACACAGCGAAAATCGGTGATATCGTACGTATCATGGAAACTCGCCCGCTATCAGCTACTAAACGTTTCCGTCTAGTTGAAGTTGTAGAAAAAGCGGTTATTATTTAATAACTATTTCGGAACAACCAATTTCCGAAGGGAGGTAACCTAAGTGATCCAACAAGAAAGTCGTATGAAAGTTGCTGACAACTCAGGTGCACGTGAAGTTCTTACAATTAAAGTGCTTGGTGGCTCTGGCCGTAAAACTGCTAACATCGGTGATATCGTTGTTTGTACAGTTAAGAAAGCAACACCAGGTGGCGTTGTCAAGAAGGGTGACGTTGTTAAGGCTGTTATCGTTCGTACTAAATCAGGCGTACGTCGTAAAGATGGTACGTACATCAAATTTGATGAAAATGCTTGTGTAATTATTCGTGATGATAAATCACCACGCGGAACTCGTATTTTCGGACCTGTTGCACGTGAATTACGTGACAGCAACTTCATGAAAATCGTTTCTCTAGCTCCAGAAGTTCTTTAATTTCATGATAGTGCCAATCAAGGAGGTGCGACAGCATGCATGTAAAAAAAGGTGACAAGGTTAAGGTTATCACTGGTAAGGATAAAGGCAAAGAAGGCGTAATTCTTGCTGCTTACCCTAAACAAGATCGCGTTCTTGTTGAAGGTGTGAATATCGTGAAAAAACACGTAAAACCTAACCAATTGAATCCACAAGGTGGAATTGTAAGCCAAGAAGCTGCAATTCACGTTTCGAACGTAATGCTAATCGATCCTAAATCTGGCGAGCCGACTCGTGTAGGTTATAAAATCGAAAACGGTAAAAAAGTTCGTGTTGCAAAAAAATCAGGTGCAGTAATCGACTAATTAGTATAAATAGAAGGGAGGTACACACATGAGCCGCCTAAAAGAAAAATATTTAAATGAAGTTTCACCTGCTCTTATGAGCAAGTTTGGATATAAATCAGTTATGCAACTGCCAAAAGTTGAGAAAATCGTTATCAACATGGGTGTTGGTGATGCAGTTCAAAACTCAAAAGCATTAGATGCAGCTGTAGAAGAATTAACAATCATCACTGGTCAAAAACCAGTAGTAACGAAAGCGAAAAAATCGATCGCAGGCTTCCGTCTACGTGAAGGTATGCCTATCGGTGCTAAAGTTACATTACGCGGTGAGCGTATGTATGAATTCTTGGACAAATTAATCTCAATCTCACTACCTCGTGTACGTGACTTCCGTGGTGTTTCTAAAAAAGCATTCGATGGTCGCGGTAACTACACTTTAGGTGTTAAAGAGCAATTAATTTTCCCAGAAATCGATTACGATAAAGTTTCAAAAGTACGCGGTATGGACATCGTGATCGTAACGACAGCGAATTCTGATGAAGAAGCTCGCGAGTTATTGACACAATTCGGTATGCCGTTCCAAAAGTAATCAAACAAGGAGGGCGAAAACGTGGCTAAAAAATCTATGATCGTTAAACAACAACGTAAGCAAAAGTTTAAAGTACAAGAATATACACGTTGTGAACGCTGTGGTCGTCCACATTCAGTATATCGCAAATTCAAACTTTGCCGTATTTGTTTCCGAGAACTTGCATATAAGGGACAAATTCCTGGCGTGAAAAAAGCCAGCTGGTAATCCCCTAATTTGGGAAGGAGGTAAATGTAATGACAATGACTGATCCGATTGCAGATATGCTTACTCGCATTCGTAATGCGAACATGGTTCGTCACGAGAAGTTAGAAGTACCAGCTTCCAACGTGAAAAAAGAAATCGCTGAAATTTTAAAGCGTGAAGGTTTCGTACGTGACGTAGAATACGTGGAAGACAATAAGCAAGGTATTATCCGTATCTTCTTAAAATACGGTAAAGATAACGAGCGTGTTATCACTGGCTTAAAACGTATTTCTAAACCTGGTCTACGAGTATATGCTAAAACAAATGAAGTACCTAAAGTATTGAACGGACTTGGTATCGCTTTAGTGTCAACTTCACAAGGTTTATTAACAGATAAAGAAGCTCGCGCTAAACAAGTTGGCGGCGAAGTTCTAGCATACGTTTGGTAATTAGCAATAAATGAATGGAGGTGCAACTAAATGTCTCGTGTAGGTAAAAAAATTATCGAGGTACCAGCTAACGTAACTGTTACTGTTGCAGCTGACAACAATGTTACTGTTAAAGGTCCTAAAGGCGAACTTGTTCGTTCTTTCCACCAAGATATGAAAATTGAGCAAGAAGGTAACGTAATCTCAGTATCACGTCCTTCTGATTCAAAAGAACACCGCACAAACCACGGTACTACTCGTGCGCTTCTAGCGAACATGGTTACTGGTGTTTCTGCTGGTTTCGAAAAATCTTTAGAGCTTATCGGTGTTGGTTACCGTGCGCAATTACAAGGTAAAAAACTTGTACTTAACGTAGGTTATTCACATCCAGTTGAGTTCACACCTGAAGATGGTTTAGAAATTGAAGTTCCTTCTAACACTAAAATCATCGTTAAAGGTATCAGCAAAGAACGCGTTGGTGCTCTTGCATCTAACATCCGTGACGTGCGTCCACCAGAGCCTTACAAAGGTAAAGGTATCCGTTATGAAGGCGAATATGTTCGTCGTAAAGAAGGTAAAACAGGTAAATAATGCTGCCTAAGCATTAGAAAGGAGTGACCCTTGTGATTACGAAACAAGATAAAAATCAGGTTCGTAAAAAACGTCATGCTCGTGTACGTTCTAAAATTTCGGGTACAGCTGAGCGTCCACGCTTAAACGTATTCCGTTCTAACAAGAACATTTACGCGCAACTTATCGATGACGTAGCAGGCGTAACAATTGTTAGCGCATCTTCTCAAGAAAATAGTTTCGATGGTGCTGGTAACAATGTTGATGCTGCAACTAAAGTCGGTGAAACAATCGCAAAACGCGCTACGGAAAAAAATATTACTGCTGTAGTATTTGACCGTGGTGGTTACTTATATCATGGACGCGTTAAAGCTTTAGCTGAAGCTGCACGTGAGAACGGTTTAGAATTTTAATAAGAAGGAGGGACACATTTCATGAGTCGTATTGACGCAAACAAACTTGGAGAACTTGAAGAACGCGTAGTTACTATTAACCGTGTTGCTAAAGTTGTTAAAGGTGGACGTCGCTTCCGCTTCACAGCATTAGTTGTAGTTGGCGATAGAAACGGTCATGTAGGTTTCGGTACTGGTAAAGCTCAAGAGGTGCCAGATGCTATCCGCAAAGCTGTTGAAGATGCGAAGAAAAACTTAATCGAAGTGCCACGCGTAGGTGGAACAACTCCACACTTAGTGCAAGGTCGCTTTGGTGCAGGAGAAATCCTAATCAAACCTGCTGCTCCTGGTACAGGAGTTATCGCTGGTGGCCCAGTACGTGCCGTACTTGAGCTTGCTGGTATTACTGATATTCTTTCAAAATCACTTGGATCAAACACACCAATCAACATGGTGCGTGCAACTGTTCAAGGTTTAACTGAATTAAAACGCGTAGAGGACGTAGCTAAATTACGTGGTAAATCAGTGGAAGAAATATTAGGATAAGGGGGGAAAGATAATGGCTAACAAATTAGAAATCACCCTTACAAAATCTGTGATTGGTACTAAACCGGCGCAACGTAAGACAATCGAAGCTCTAGGTTTACGTAAATTACATCAAACTGTTGAGAAAGCTGATAATGCAGCAACTCGCGGTATGTTAGATAAAGTAGCTCACTTAGTTACTGTAAAAGAAATTTAATTTCCAATTATTGAACAAGGAGGTGCCACCCACTATGAAACTGCATGAGTTAAAACCAGCAGAAGGTTCTCGTAAGCAACGCAACCGCGTTGGTCGTGGTATCGGTTCTGGTAACGGTAAAACAGCAGGTAAAGGTCATAAAGGTCAAAACGCTCGTTCTGGTGGCGGTGTACGCCCAGGCTTCGAGGGCGGTCAAAACCCATTATTCCGTCGTTTACCAAAACGTGGCTTTACGAACATTAACCGTAAAGAATACGCTATCGTTAACCTTGACACTTTAAACCGTTTCGAAGACGGTGCAGAGGTAACTACTGCATTATTACTTGAAACTGGTCTTGTGAGCAATGAAAAAGCTGGAATTAAAGTTCTTGGCAACGGAACTCTAAACAAAAAGCTTACTGTAAAAGCTCATAAATTCTCAGCTTCAGCAAAAGAAGCAATCGAGAATGCCGGCGGAACTACTGAGGTGATTTAATGTTTCAGACAATCTCTAACTTTATGCGTGTTCGAGATATACGAAATAAAATCATTTTCACTCTTTTATTGTTGATCGTTTTCCGTATTGGTACGTTTGTGCCAGTACCAAACGTTGATGCTAATGTATTAAAGGTAACTGATGAGTTGAATCTCGTTGGTTTCCTGAATACTTTTGGCGGTGGTGCGCTGAAAAACTTCTCCATCTTCGCTATGGGGATTTATCCATACATCACTGCTTCAATCATTGTTCAGTTATTGCAAATGGACGTAGTACCGAAATTTGCTGAATGGGCAAAGCAAGGTGAAGTCGGACGACGTAAACTTGCTCAATTCACGCGCTACTTTACAATTATTCTTGCTTTTATTCAGTCATTCGCGATGTCATTTGGTTTTAATAAAATGTATGGCGGATCATTGATTAAGGAAGAAGGAATTTTAACTTATGTTACAATTTGTATTGTATTAACAGCGGGTACAGCATTCCTAGTTTGGCTTGCTGAACAAATTACTGCGCATGGTGTTGGTAATGGTATTTCGATTGTAATTTTCGCAGGTATAGTTGCGGCATTACCTACAAGTATCAACCAAGTTTATGCACAACAAATCGAGGGTGCTGGTGATAAGCTATTTATCAATCTGGTTATCCTGGGCTTACTTATTTTAATTATGCTTGCAGTTGTTGTTGGAGTTATCTACGTGCAACAAGCACTACGTAAAATTCCAATTCAATATGCAAAACGAGTTACTGGACGTAACCAGCAAACTGGTGGTCAACAAACGCATTTACCGTTAAAAGTTAATGCTGCAGGGGTTATTCCGGTAATCTTTGCATCAGCGTTCTTGATGACACCTCGTATGTTAGTTCCGTTCTTCGGTAAAAATGATGTGACAACATTCATTGAAAACATATTCAATTATGAAAAACCTGTTGGAATGATTGTTTATATTGTTTTAATTATCGCATTCACATATTTCTATGCATTCGTACAAGTGAATCCAGAAAATGTGGCTGATAACTTGAAAAAGCAAGGTGCTTACATTCCAGGTATTCGTCCTGGTGAAAGTACGCAAACGTATTTAACAAGCGTGTTATATCGTCTGACATTTGTCGGTGCGATTTTCTTAACTGTTCTTTCTGTAATGCCGATTTTATTCATGAACTTTATGAAACTACCTGCCACTGTGCAGATCGGTGGTACAAGTATTATTATCGTAGTCGGCGTAGCGCTCGAAACGATGAAACAGCTAGAGTCTCAACTTGTTAAACGTCACTACAAAGGCTTTATGAAATAATGTTGGTTTTTGGGGAACGTTTCATCGTTTCCTGAAATCAGCAAACCTTTTGTGGGAGGAATATTTCCTTATGAATATCGTTTTAATGGGTCTGCCAGGTGCTGGTAAAGGTACACAGGCAGATAAGATTGTTGAGAAGTACGCGATTCCTCATATTTCTACAGGCGATATGTTCCGTGCTGCTATTAAAGAAGGCACAGAACTAGGCTTACAGGCTAAATCGTTTATGGATCAAGGAGCTTTAGTTCCAGACGAAGTAACGATTGGTATTGTTCGTGAGCGACTTGCTAAGCCTGATTGTGAAAAGGGCTTCTTATTAGATGGTTTCCCTCGTACTGTTCCACAAGCTGAAGCTTTAGATAGCATTCTTGCTGATCTAGGCAAGGCAATTGAACATACGCTTAACATTCAAGTTGAAAGAGATGAGTTAATTGCTCGTCTATCAGGTCGTCGTATTTGTAAAACTTGCGGTACATCCTATCATTTAATTTTTAATCCTCCTGCTGAGGAAGGAAAATGTGATAAAGATGGTGGCGAGCTTTATACACGTGCGGATGATAATCCTGAAACGGTTGCAAACCGTCTGGACGTAAATATGAAACAAGCACAGCCTTTACTTGATTTCTATGAAGCTAAAGGTGTGTTAACTAATATAGATGGACAGCAAGATATTAACAAAGTATTTGCTGATCTTGATGCTCTATTACAGGGCAGCCGCAGCTGATACCCGGCTCCGGGCGCAGAATACTGCTTCCGCGGGAGGCATGCGGAAGCAACAACGAAACATAATTTTTTTGAGAGTTGCAAAAGCATATTGTGCCCGGTATATATTTCTTTTAAAAAGTGCAACATTATTTTTAAAGGAGTATAATGGGTTTCGTGGAAGCATCTGTGTAACGGGTATGAATATCTCATCCAAGACATTCCGGTATTCGTGTAAACATGGGAGATTCAGTGTCCTTTGCTGGTCCTGTAGATTCCGTGGATTGTGTGAAGCGAAACCAGACGAGCGTCTTTCAAACATCTCTCATACAATCCAAACATATGTTGAAACGAGGTTGCTTCGATGGTTGCAGCAGATATCCGTTTGATGTAACGATGAGAACTTTAATTTGCATATAGAGAGGAGACAGAGTAGATGGCGAAAGATGATGTAATTGAAGTCGAAGGAACAGTTGTTGAGACTTTGCCAAACGCGATGTTTAAGGTAGAATTAGAAAATGGACATGTGATTCTAGCACACGTATCTGGTAAGATTCGTATGCACTTTATCCGCATTCTACCTGGAGATAAGGTTACTATCGAGTTATCTCCTTATGATTTAACTCGCGGTCGTATCACATACCGTTTTAAATAATCTTTTGCGCTCCGGACTACTAAGGAGGTTAGGTTAGATGAAAGTGAGACCATCTGTGAAACCGATCTGCGAAAAATGTAAAGTAATTCGCCGACGCGGTAAAGTAATGGTAATCTGTGAAAATCCTAAACACAAACAAAAACAAGGATAATTCTGAAGGAGGTGCACAACGTACATGGCACGTATTGCTGGTGTTGACATTCCTCGCGACAAACGCGTGGTAATTTCATTAACGTACATTTTCGGTATTGGTAAAACTACAGCTCAGAAAGTATTAGCTGACGCAGGCATTTCAGAAGATACACGCGTACGCGACTTAACTGAAGATGAGTTAAACAAAATCCGTGAACAATTAGATTCATACAAACTTGAAGGTGACTTACGTCGCGAAACTTCATTAAATATTAAACGTCTGATGGAAATCGGTTCATTCCGTGGTATCCGTCACCGTCGTGGTTTACCTGTTCGTGGTCAAAATACGAAGAACAATGCGCGTACGCGTAAAGGTCCTCGTAAAACAGTTGCGAACAAGAAAAAATAATTGGTAAAGGAGGTTCCTTCTTAACATGGCTCGTAAACAACAAACTCGTAAACGTCGTGTGAAAAAGAATATCGAATCTGGTATTGCACACATTCGTTCTACATTTAACAATACAATTGTAACGATTACAGATATGCAAGGTAACGCTGTATCTTGGTCAAGTGCTGGTGCTCTTGGTTTCCGTGGTTCACGTAAATCTACACCATTCGCTGCTCAAATGGCTGCAGAAACTGCTGCTAAAACATCCCTTGAACATGGTCTGAAAACGTTGGAAGTAACTGTTAAAGGTCCTGGTGCAGGTCGTGAAGCTGCAATTCGTGCACTTCAAGCTGCTGGGTTAGAAGTAACTGCTATTAAAGACGTTACTCCAGTTCCTCACAATGGTTGCCGTCCGCCAAAACGTCGTCGCGTGTAATGGGTGCGTCTCATATTGTATGAGAACATCATTTTTTGTACAGACTGTCTTGTGCAGATAATAAACGATACGTCATTGACGATCGAATCTATGATGGAAAGAACCTATACATTCGATGTTTTGAAGGAGGGTAAATGAAATGATCGAAATTGAAAAACCAAAGATTGAAACGGTGGAGATCAGCGAAGATTCCAAATATGGAAAGTTTGTTGTAGAACCGCTTGAACGCGGATATGGAAACACTTTGGGTAATTCTTTACGTCGTATCCTTCTGTCTTCATTACCAGGAGCTGCTGTCACTTCAATTCAAATTGACGGTGTTCTTCACGAATTCTCAACAGTAGAAGGCGTGGTAGAGGATGTAGCTTCAATTATTTTGAACGTGAAAAAACTTGCTCTTAAAATCTACTCTGACGAAGAAAAAGTTATTGAGATTGATGTAAAAGGCGATGGTACAGTTACGGCTGCTGACATTACACATGACAGTGACGTAGAAATTTTAAACCCAGATCTATATATTGCAACAATCGCTAAAAACGGTCATTTACGTATGCGTATGTACGCTCAACGCGGCCGTGGTTACACTCCTGCTGATCAAAACAAACGTGAGGATCTTCCTATCGGCGTGATCCCGATCGACTCTATTTACACTCCAGTATCACGCGTCAATTTCCAAGTGGAAAATACTCGTGTAGGTCAGTCTTCTGACTACGATAAACTTTCTCTTGATGTGTGGACAGATGGTAGCATCGGTCCGAAAGAGGCGATTTCGCTCGGAGCAAAAATTTTAACCGAGCATCTTAACATCTTCGTTGGCATGACTGATGAGGCACAAACTGCTGAAATCATGGTCGAAAAAGAAGAGGATCAAAAAGAAAAAGTTTTAGAGATGACTATCGAAGAACTTGATCTTTCTGTTCGTTCTTATAACTGCTTGAAGCGCGCGGGTATTAATACAGTACTTGAGCTTGCAAACAAGTCAGAAGACGATATGATGAAAGTTCGTAACCTTGGACGTAAGTCACTAGAAGAAGTAAAAGCGAAGTTAGAAGAGCTTGGTTTAGGATTACGCAAAGAAGACTAAGCGATTTAAACAAAACTTACAAGATCAGATATTTTTTTATAAGGGAGGGAAACATCCATGGGTTACAGAAAACTTGGTCGTACAAGTTCTCAACGTAAAGCGATGTTACGTGACTTAGCTACTGATTTAATCATCAACGAGCGTATCGAAACTACTGAGGCTCGCGCTAAAGAAGTACGTAAAGCTGTTGAAAAAATGATTACTTTAGGTAAACGCGGAGATTTACACGCACGCCGTCAAGCTGCTGCATTCATCCGTCGTGAACTAGTAACAACTACTGATGCAGAAGGTAACGAAACAACTTCATTTGCACTTCAAAAGTTATTTGATGATGTTGCGCCACGTTATGCAGAACGTCAAGGTGGTTACACTCGTATTCTTAAAGTAGGTCCTCGTCGTGGTGACGGTGCACCTGTAGTTGTGATTGAACTAGTTTAATCATAAGAGAAAACTTGTGGTGAAGAGGGTGGGAGACACCACCCTCTTTCTTTATAAATGATTTATACGACAAATAATTAAGCTGAGCGTTATGATGAGCGGGCACTGTTGTGTGGCGTCTCGTTTAGCTCTCCGCACCTCATTCGAGGAAACAAGGGTTTGAGCACCCATGTTTCTTGTAAATGTAACGACTAGCGCATTTCTATTGAATGAGGTGCGCGCTTTTTTATTATGTAAGACAGCGCCAAATTGTGGTGCTTTTTTTAATATATGGGCTTGGAAACTTGCTTTTTCATATTAAATACATTCATCAACATGATGTGAACAATCCATGTTAACGGACCTTAAAATCTTGGATGTTCTGTTTAATGTAAAAGAGTTGGATAGAAATTACTACAATGTTTTTATCACTTTTCTTTTATCGACATAATGATTGTAGTAGAAATCATACATAAAACAGTGTAAGTTAGTTAGTAGAGCTGAGCATGTAGAGAGGAGTTCTAGAAATGTCTGAAATTCTATCGTTAAATAATGTAACATTTTCATATACACCGGAAGATCATGAAAGCCGTAATGCTGTGGAGAATGTTAGCTTTGCAGTGCAGGAGGGAGAATGGATTGCTATCGTGGGTCATAACGGTTCTGGTAAATCTACGATTGCAAAGCTAATGAATGGATTGTTATATCCACAACAGGGCGATGTACGTATATTACGCGAAGTATTAACAGAAGAGAATCTTTGGGAGAGCCGTTCGCAGATGGGGATGGTTTTTCAAAATCCTGATAATCAATTTGTTGGAGCGACTGTGCAGGATGATGTAGCCTTTGCTCTTGAAAATAACGGTGTACCTTTTGAAGAAATGGTGAAACGTGTACATGCAGCACTAGAGCAAGTGAAAATGAGTGATTTCTTAGATCATGAGCCTCATCACTTATCAGGTGGGCAAAAACAGCGTGTTGCCATCGCAGGCGCACTTGCGTTAAAGCCAAAGCTTCTTATCCTCGATGAAGCTACGTCTATGCTAGATCCACAGGGACGTGGTGAAGTATTACAGACAGTTCAAACTTTACGCGCTGAAACAGGATTAACAGTACTATCCATTACACATGATTTAGAAGAGGCGATGCTTGCGGATCGTATCCTTTTCATGAACGATGGTAAGAAATTTGCCGAGGGTACACCTGTAGAAATATTTGCACTTGGGGACAAGCTAGTTGAGCTAGGGCTTGACTTACCATTTGCCATGAAGCTATCAAAGTTACTGCAAAAGGAAGGTGTTCCATTAATGGGACAACATATGACAGAAGAAGAGTTGGTGAATGACTTATGGACATCAAACTTCAACAAGTAAGCTATGCTTATGCACAGGGCACACCCTTTGAAAAACGGGCATTATTCGATGTAGATTTTGAAATCCCATCACATACGTATCAAGCGATTATTGGGCATACAGGCTCAGGTAAATCAACCATACTTCAGCACTTTAACGCACTTCTAAGACCTACTTCTGGGGAAGTACATATAGGTGACCGTATTGTTGTAGCTGGTAAAAAGGCGAAGGATTTAAAGGCTGTTCGCCAAAAGGTTGGTATTGTGTTTCAATTTCCAGAACATCAACTGTTTGAAGAAACCGTGTTAAAGGATATTATGTTTGGTCCTATGAATTTCGGTGTTTCAGAACAAGAGGCTGAAGCACGTGCAAAGGAACTAGTAGACTTAGTAGGTCTGCCAGAGAACATACTTGAAAAATCACCTTTTGATTTATCAGGTGGACAGATGCGAAGAGTGGCAATTGCAGGTGTATTAGCCATGGAGCCAGAGGTGATTGTTTTAGATGAACCAACTGCTGGGCTTGATCCGCGGGGTCAAAAGGAAATTATGGATATGTTTTATAATCTTCATCAGGAACGAGGGCTTACGACAATCCTAGTTACGCATAGTATGGAGGACGCAGCTCGTTATGCAGATAATATTGTTATTATGCATGAAGGAAAAAACGTATTGAGTGGTACACCGCAAGAGATTTTTAAAGATGTCGAGACATTAAAAAATTTCCGCTTAGAGCCTCCTCGTATTGTACGCTTTCAGCAAAAAATCGAGCAAATGATGAAAAAACCTTTGCAAAAAGTATGTTTAACGGAAGAGGAGCTCGCTTCTGAAGTTGCTCGAATGCTACGAGAGGAGCGTGCAGAATCATGATGGAAAAAATGATATTTGGACGCTTCCTACCAGGAAATTCTCCTGTCCATAGGCTTGATCCGCGTTCAAAGCTACTATTTGTCTTCGCGTTCATTATTATCGTATTTTTAGCAAACAATACAGTGACATATGCTATGCTTCTAGCCTTTACCTTACTTATTGTATTTGTATCGCGTATACGTCTGTATTTTTTAATTAACGGTTTAAAGCCAGTATTATTTTTAATGGCCTTTACCTTCTTACTTCATATTTTTATGACAAGGGAAGGTGCCTTGGTATTTGATTGGAAGTATATTAAAATCTACGAAGAAGGAATACGACAAGGGATTTTCATTTCAGTACGTTTTCTAGTATTGGTCTTTATGACATCTATCTTAACTCTTACAACGTCACCGATCTCAATTACAGATGGCATTGAAGTACTGCTAAATCCATTAAAAGCTTTAAAAGTGCCTGTACATGAGTTAGCCTTGATGATGTCTATTTCATTACGCTTCATTCCCACATTAATGGATGAAACTGATAAAATTATGAAGGCTCAAATGGCACGTGGCTCAGATTTATCCTCAGGACCATTAACGGATCGTATTAAGGCAGTGGTCCCATTGCTAGTTCCTCTCTTTGTTAGTGCCTTTAAACGGGCGGAGGATTTAGCAACAGCTATGGAAGTAAGAGGCTACCGTGGAGGAGAGGGACGCACTAGATATCGTAAGCTAAAGTGGGATATGGGTGATACATTAGCTTTGGTGTTACTAGTAGCAATAGCTGTATTGCTATTCTTTTATAGAAGTTAAAGGAGTTAGCTTTATGCGACGATTAAAAGTAATTATTAGCTATGATGGAACACATTTTTCTGGCTATCAGGTACAGCCTGGAGAGCGCACAGTCCAGGCTGAGCTTGAGCGAGTTCTTACCATTATGCATAAAGGGGAAAAGATAAAAGTTACCGCAAGTGGCCGTACAGATGCGAAAGTCCATGCAACCGGACAAACATTGCATTTTGATACACCACTTGCCATTCCAACTGACAAGTATAGAAAGGCTTTGAATGTACAGCTTCCTAGAGATATTCGCGTATTGTCAGTAGAGGAAGTAGTACATGACTTCCATGCACGATACAGTGTGACTGGAAAGCGATACCGCTATATTTGGTCCTGCGAGCGTGTTCAAAGCCCGTTTCGTAGACATTTCACGGTTGAGACAAATGGCGTCAAACCTAATGTAGATGCGATGCAGGAGGCGGCGAAGGCTATCATTGGTACACATGACTTTTCATGCTTTTGTGCAGCAAATACAAGTGTGAAGGATAAAGTACGCACAGTAACGACACTGCAATTTGAATGGCACGGGGAAGAGCTTCATATGGTGATCGAAGGTACTGGCTTCTTATATAATATGGTTCGTATTATTGCAGGTACACTTTGGGAGGTTGGTGTAGGTCGACGTGCTATAGATAATGTCGCACTTGTAATCGTCTCAAAAGACCGTGATAAAGCGGGAAAAACCGCACCACCACAAGGGTTATACTTAGAAAAAGTGTTCTACTAGTGACGTTCTATCATTCTGAACAACTTCACCAGGTGTTTAATGAAATTGCTTGACTTTAAAAGTCATTCATTATATGATAACAGATGGTATTTTCATTACCACCACAAATAAGCCCCGAAACTTATAGTGTAGTTTAATGAAAAATAACGGTAATCGAATCGATTAGGAGGATATATACATGCGTACAACATTCATGGCTAAAGGTCACGAAGTAGACCGTAAATGGTTAGTAGTTGATGCAGAAGGCCAAACTCTTGGACGTTTAGCTTCTGAAGTAGCTGCAATCTTACGTGGTAAACATAAACCAACATTCACACCAAACGTTGACACAGGTGATCACGTAATCATCATCAACGCTGATAAAATCCATTTAACTGGTAACAAATTAGAAGGTAAACTTTACCGTCACCACACTCAATTCGCTGGTGGTTTAAAAACTCGTACTGCTGGTGAAATGCTAGATAAGTACCCAACAAGAATGATCGAATTAGCAGTTAAAGGTATGCTTCCTAAAAACTCTTTAGGTCGCAAAATGTTCACTAAACTTAATGTTTACACAGGAACAGAGCATCCACATGCTGCACAAAAACCAGAAGCATACGAGCTTCGCGGATAATATAAATTAAGAGGAGGATATTACTTTGGCACAAGTTCAATACATCGGCACTGGTCGCCGTAAAAGCTCTGTAGCTCGCGTACGTTTAGTACCAGGTACAGGTAAAATTGTTATCAACAAACGTGAAATCGAAGAATACGTACCATTCGCTGCACTACGTGAAGTAATTAAACAACCATTAGTAGCTACTGAAACTACAGGAAGCTATGATATCCACGTAAACGTTAACGGTGGTGGATACACTGGTCAAGCTGGTGCTGTTCGTCACGGTATCGCTCGTGCTCTACTTCAAGTAGACCCAGATTTCCGTGCTGCACTAAAATCTGCTGGATTACTTACTCGTGATTCACGCATGAAAGAACGTAAAAAACCAGGTCTACGCGGCGCTCGTCGTGCACCTCAGTTCTCAAAACGTTAATATCGTTGTTATATCAACGTTTCCAAGCTCTTCTCAGATTTACCTGAGAGGAGCTTTTTTTACGTTGATAACAAAAATAATACCCCGTTAATAGACCCTTTGATTAAAACAGCTAGGTGATAAAGGATGAAATTAACCTTAGGTAATACGGGGAAAGACCTAATTCAGATATGGATTATTTAACTATCATGATAGCGTATTACAAAAAATTGAAGGCAGTAAGCTAACAATTTGCACTAACCTAAAAATTGCGTTTGAATAAGGAATTATTTTATCGAAAATAATCAAATTTTTAAGTCAACCCCAAGTTGTGGTGAAAAACCATTTTGAAATAAAATAAAAATTTGTACTTGTATCTCTAGTAGCGTCACCTTTTATGATGAATTTAGTTACCAAATAAAACGGTAACTAATAATTTATGACACTGGAGGTAGGACTATTGAAAAAAGAAAGTTTATTAAACAGGGTCCTAGCAAGTTTTATGCATTTATTCTCACTTTTGTTAACCTTTATTTTACCGATATTAGTATATCTGGTAACGAAAGGTAGGAATGATTATTTTGCCAATCACGCAAAAGAAGGGATGAATCTTCATTTTACTTTTTTCCCTATTTTACTAATATTAACTTTTGTATCTAAAAAAATTAACATGGTTTCTATTCTATCCTTTGCACTGATTATACTGGAAACCATATTAATTTTAATTGCCACGATTTATACTTTAAAGGGAAAAAAGTTTTCTTACCCAGTTATAAGATATTTTAAGGAATAAAAGATAATCTTATATTACTAAGCGACAAAGCTTTTCAATGAGGTGATAATATTGGATAAAGATATATTTACTATAGGAGAATTTGTACAAAAGTCTGGTGTTAGCATCCGAACTCTTCGATATTATGACAGCATAGACTTATTGAAACCAAGTGATTATACAGATGGAGGACATAGATTATACTCACAAGAAGATTTAAGAATTTTACAAAAAATTAAAGCTCTACAGTTTTTAGGCCTTCCTTTAAAAGATATTAAAACTATACTTGAAAAACAAACAGTTGAAGGTGAAATATTAATAAAATCTTTAACTTATCAAAAGAAGTTATTTGAAGCAAAAAAAGTTGAGATTGCCAACATTATATCTGATTTAAATCATCTTATTAAAATAACAGAAGCTGAGGAAATTATTAATGTTGATGTGTTTTGTTCAATGCTTCAAAAATTAATATTTGAAGAAGATACTGAAAAGTGGTTGAAGGAGAACGATTTTAATGATCATTTATTTAATATTAGTAAGCAGGAAGAAATTAATTTAGACAAAAAATGGAGTAGGGTTTTGACTAAAATCAAACAATTATCTTTTACGAAAGCTATACCTTCTTCAAAAGAGGCGCAAGAAACAATAGAAATACTCCTAAAACTAATAGATGAAACTGCAAAAGGAAACTTAGATTCAATTAAAGAGAAGCTTCCCTTTGCAGAACCAATTTCATTTCCAAACCCTTTCACCGAGAAGGAGCTAGAATTTTTACAAGAAGCTATAAATTGTCATAAAAATAATAACGCAATTGAATATTGAACATTGCTATTAATAATTACTTTCAATAAATGTTTTTGAATAAAATCCTATAGTAGTTTTTTTGATAAAAGCCCTATTTCTCAATTTTAATGCGAGAAATTGGGTTTTTTTGTATTTAATCTATTTTGACAGATTTTTATTCAAATTAGATGGCTTTTTTTAGGTAATAAGAAGTATTTATTAAAATTATTTTCGGATAAGTTTATATTTTTTTAAGGAATTATTTAGAGGGAGTTTAACATTCAATATTAATATGATTGTCAATGGAACATCAAGCCTCAATAAAAATAGAAAAAATCATCTAACTAAAAAGGGCTTGAGGTAACTAAATTATGGGGGTAAATGGAGATATGAAAAAGCTATTAATAGTATCCGTTGCAGCGACGGCACTCCTTGCTGCATGTCAGGATAAAGAGACTGTAAAGGAAAATGATGCAGAAAGTGCAGAAGTAAAAAAAGAGAGTGCCGCAATCGAAAATAATACACAGTTAACAAAAGGACAAGAAATGGCTAACATGCTTAGTAGTACAAACTGGCAAGGAACAAAGGTATACGATAAAGATAATAATGACTTAACAGCTGAGAATGCAAACTTTATTGGTCTTGCTAAATATAATGTTGAAACAGGTCACTATGAATTCTTTGATGCGACTACTGGAGAAAGCCGTGATGATAAAGGAACATTCTTTATTACAAATGATGGTCAAAGCAGAATTTTAATTTCTGAATCGAAAAATTACCAAGCCGTTGTGGAAATAACAGAGTTAAACAACAATATTTTTACTTATAAACGAATGGGTAAAGATAAGGAAGGCAACGATGTAGAAGTTTTTGTTGAGCATATTCCTTATAATGATAAGGATCTTGCTTTCACGGATGCGGATAAAACTTTAGATGCTGCTACAGGTGATATTGTAAAAAACGTGGACGGTGATAAGATCTTAGCAGAGACATTGTGGCATGGGACTGTAGTGTTGGATGAAGCTGGGAATGATGTAACTGAATATAATACGAACTTCATCAGTATCGCAAAATATGATGCAGACACAAATAAATATGAATTCTTTAACCCTGAAACAGGAGAAAGTCGTGGAGACTATGGTTACTTTGATATTATCCATGGCAATAAAGTTAGAGCCCACGTTTCAATTGGCGCCAATAAATATGGTGTAGCACTTGAAATCACAGAGCTAAACGATAAGAAGTTTACGTATAAAAGAATGGGTAAAGACAAAGATGGAAATGAAGTAACTGTATTTGTTGAGCATGAACCATATGAAGGTGAATATAATCCTGAATTCACACTCAAATAAATTTTCAAATTCCTCCTTGGTGAAAAACAGCATTAGTCTTTTATGGGACTGATGCTTTTTTTGTGTGAAGAAATTTAATTATAATCCTGTAGCTCACATAACAATCGCTGTTATCTCCAGTTGGATAAATTGCTAAGTAATGTGTATTTTACGCGGAAATGGCTGATACTGCGTGTAAGCTGTTATTTCGTAGAGGACCATGAAGTAACTGAATATATAAAATGGAGGTCAATTCATGAAAAAGCTATTAATCATTTCACTTGCTATAATGGCATTGCTTGCCGCATGTCAGAGTAAACAAGATGTAAAAAAGAAAGAGGAAGTTAAAACTGAGCAATCTGGAGATCAAAGGCAGATTGAAATGACGAAAGGTCAAGCAAATGTAAATATTCTAAGTAGTACCAACTGGCAGGGCACAAAAGTTTACGATAAAAATAAGAAGGATTTAACCGCAGAAAATTCTAATTTTATTGGCCTGGCAAAGTATGATGCTAATTCAGCTCGTTACGAATTTTTTGATCCACAAACAGGGAAAAGTCGCGATGATAAAGGTATTTTCTTTATCACGAATGATGGAAAGCAAAGAGTATTGATTTCTGAATCGAAAAATTATCAAGCAATCGTGGAAATTACGGAGCTAACCCAAAATTTATTTACGTATAAAAGAATGGGGAAAGATGCAAATGGTAACGATGTAGAGGTATTCGTTGAGCATGTTCCTTATAAAGACAGAAAGCTAACATTTACTGAAGAAGATAAAGCATTAAAAAATTCCACAGGTACAATTGTAAAAGATGTGGATGGCGATAAAATTTTAGCTGATACACTTTGGCAGGGAACGGTTGTATTAGATGCAGAAGGAAATGATATAACACAATATAATACAAATTTTATCAGTATTGCTAAATATAATGCTGATACGAATAGATATGAATTTTTCAATCCTGAAACAGGTGAAAGCCGTGGAGATTACGGTTACTTTAATGTTCTTCATGGAAATAAGCTAAGAGCACATGTTTCAATAGGTGAAAATAAATATGGGGCTATCCTTGAGATTACTGAGCTTAATAACAAGAAATTCACTTATTTAAGAACTGGTAAAGACAAAGATGGCAAGGATATCACAGTGTTTGTAGAGCATGAACCTTATACAGGTAAGTTTAAACCAGAATTTACACAAAAATAGACATTAACGGCATTAGTTCGAAAATTGTAAGGGACTAATGCCATTTTTAAATATTAACTTCTATTACAAATCAATCTCTCAATGTTAATACTTGCGAGTTTTTTTCACTTTCTGGCATAGTTCTCTCACTATCATCGTACACTAAATGTAAAAGGGTGGTGGATATGGGTGAAGCGCTGGCTTGCACTAGGAGTAATTATGCTAATGAGTATAGTGGTCGTGGCATATGAAACGAATGCTTCGGACCGTAACTTCTTCCTGCCAGACCCACTTGGCGGCCAAAAGGTTGTCATTGATGCGGGTCATGGTGGTCAGGATGGGGGAGCTTCAAAGGGCGAAGTGATTGAAAAGGATATTACACTTGCAATTGCTCAGCATGTCGAGAAAGAGCTAAAGAAAAAAGGCGCAACGGTTGTAATGACTCGAACACAGGATGGAGATGTTATCGAGGAGCATGCGCCGTCAGAGAAGTTTGGTACAATGCGTGAACGAAAAAAGCAGGATATCTTTTTAAGAAAAGATATTGTTGAAAAAGAAAAACCAGATATTTTTATTACAATTCATGCAAATGCTATTCCAGAGACAAAATGGCGTGGAGCACAGGTGTTTTATCATAAAGAAGGACATGCTGAAAGTGAATTATTAGCAAAGAGCATCCAAGAATCTATACGTACGAATTTAAAAAATACAGACCGAGAAGCACTGTCTATCAAACAAATATATTTACTGAAAAAAGTTGAAGTACCTGCTGCACTTGTGGAAACAGGATTTATCAGCAATGATGAGGAACGCGCACTTTTAACGGATAAAAAATACCAAGAAAAAATGGGTGATGCCATTGTTGAAGGTATAGAAGCCTATTTATTAGCTAAAATTGAATAGAGCAACATCTACAACGTAAATCAAATCATTATGATATACTAACATTGAGATAAAATAAGGGGAGTGTTCGTCGTGATTACTGAACAACAAGTACGAGAAATACTGGGACAACTACAAGATCCATTTTTACATAAATCACTTGCAGAAACAGATGGAATTTCAAATGTATCAATAAAAGAAGAAAAAAATCATGTCAGTGTAAAAATTGCGATTGCTAAAACAAATACACCTGAACAATTACAATTACAGATGAAAATTGTTGAAGTTTTGAAGGAAGCGGGAGCAAATACAGTAGGCATTCGCTTTGAGGAGCTATCAGCAGAGAAATTACAAAGCTTCCGTGGAACGGCTACTGAGTCTGAGGCTCAGGATATTTTATCTCCTCTTAGCACTGTACAAGTTATTTCCATTGCATCAGGTAAAGGTGGTGTAGGGAAATCTACAGTTTCCGTTAATCTCGCTGTGGCATTAGCACGTCTTGGTAAAAAGGTAGGCTTGATTGATGCTGATATTTACGGATTTAGTGTACCAGATATGATGGGTGTTACCGATATGCCAAAAGTGGTAGATAATCGAATTTTCCCAGTTGATCGCTTCGGGGTGAAAATGATTTCAATGGGCTTCTTTGTTGAAAATAATGCACCAATTGTGTGGCGTGGACCAATGCTAGGTAAAGTATTAGATCAGTTCTTCCGTGATGTAGAATGGGGCGAATTAGACTATCTGCTACTCGATTTACCACCAGGTACCGGGGACGTAGCTCTAGATATTCATCAAATGCTGCCTTCATCGAAAGAAATTGTTGTTACAACACCACATCCTACAGCAGCATTCGTTGCAGCTCGTGCAGGTGCAATGGCTCTGCAAACAGAACATGAAATTTTAGGTGTTATTGAAAATATGGCATGGTACGAGTCAAAATCAGGTGATCGTGAGTTTGTATTTGGTCAAGGTGGAGGGCCGAAGTTAGCTGAAGAACTACGTACAGAATTACTTGGTCAAATTCCACTTGGTCAACCTGACTGGTCAGAAGAAGATTTTGCCCCTTCTGTTTATGCTGAAAAACACCCAACTGGACAAATTTATTTAGATATCGCGACGAAAATGATTCATAAATTAAATAAATAATTAAAAACGGATTTCCTAAATTATTAAATGAGGAAATCCGTTTTTTAAATAAAGAAGTTACTGAGTAGTTTTTTGCCCTTTGTCAGTGCCTTCACCGCTACCTGCCTTTTTCTCACTTTTACCAGAAGGTGCTGTTCCTTCACCGCCACTTTTTTTAATAAGCTCCTGCCATTTAGTTTGCATAAGTGGACTTTCAATTGTTTCCTTTACGACTTCCTCCATTTGTTTTCTCATGTTGGAAGACTTTAGAATTGTTTCTAACTGCTTTTGCATATCGGGCTGCCCAAAGAATGCCTCCATATCCTTTTGGAATGTGGGATCTTTGATTAATTCCTTCATAATATCCTGTTGCTGCTTTTGCATACTTTTAGCGACAGTTTCTTTAAACTTTGGATCTTCAAATGTTTTCTTCCAAAAATCTTCTGCTTCCTTGGAAAGTAAGGTTTCCTCAGTGGCCTTCTTCACTTCTTCATGCTCCAAAATCAATAATTCACGAAAGCTAGGCTCCTCTAAAAGTTGCCGTAAAGCCTTTTTACCATCCTCAGTTTGTAAAGAGTCAATCATAATTTTTTTTATTTCATCATAGGACATGGTAGAAGTTTTATCTTGTGAACAGGCAGAAAGAAAAAGCATTAGAATTAGTAATAAGGAAAATTTTCGCATTAATCATCAGTCCTTTCTATAGATAGACTCTTTCAATTATTGTTCACATTTACGATGACTTTATGTATTGGTTAGGATGAGAAATAGCTTTTTTAACAATGCATTGTTAAAATAAATACAGATATATTGTAGAAATTGGGGGACTTTTAGTTGTGACGATACGAAATTGGGCAAAGTTTTTCTTTTTTGCAATGCTCGTTGGAGGCGCTGTCAACGGTATTTGTAGCTTGTTTATTAGATGGGATTTCTTTCAACCATACATAACAAATGGTCATTGGGGAGAATTTTTAGCAGGGCTTTTATGGATGGTCTTTTTAGGATTTACAATGAGTGTAATTGCACAAGCGGGCTTTTTTGCCTATTTAACACTCCATCAAGTGGGAGTTAACATTTTTAGAACATTGACCCTATGGAATTGGGTACAGTTACTATTAATTGTTATTACTATTTTTGACGTTATTTTCTTCCGCTTTATCCCAGGAGTTAAAGAGGGACAAAGCTGGATATTTTATTTAGGATTATTAATTGTTTTAATTTTTGGAGCAGTTGCAACAGCCGTTCAAAAAGTAAAATTGACGGGGAAAAAGCATGTTTTGATTTCAGCATTATTTTTTATGATTGTCATTACAACGTTGGAATGGACGATTGCTTTAATGGGACGAGATGAAAATATTAACGAGTATGTTGCATTGTTGCTATTTCCATTACTTGCTGTAAATGCCTATCAATTATTAGTATTACCCAAATATAATGCAAAATCCGATGAAGATCGTCAAAAGTTAGAAGCGCGCCGTAAAGCACGTAAAGAACAAGCGAAAAACGCAAATGCATAATAAAGATGCCTCCGAAAATGTGGAGGCACTTTTTTATGGTGATTTTTTAGTTTGAACTTTATATCCAAAAATATTTTCTTCAATCGACATAAATTTATTTTGTTGTAGCAAAGTATTTATATCTTTGAATGTAATTGGATTGTTTTGATGCAAGGTGATGAAAATAAAATCGCCCTTTTGTATTTTAGGTGTTTTTTCTCCTTTCCAAATCAAAGAGGGAGAAAGAATGTTTATTTGCTGTTGAAATAAGTTTTTTTGTAAATCCTGAGAATATTGGTGATTGCGAGTAGCAAACCAAAGGGGTGTTTCTTTTAAATATTTTTCGTAAATAGCGATATCTTTCTGTACGGCTGTCATATTAATAGGTTCATCAATAGAATCCTCTGGTCCTAATAATCCTGTAGGTAGTTTCCGCTTTTGTATGATTTTTAATTGTTCCGGTGATCGTTTAATCCATGCAGCATCTAATAATAAGAGTGGATAAGGTTCTTTTACAGTGTTAAGCCAGTCCATTAGTGCTTCATCAGAGAAAGAAATTTCTACTACAAGAGATGTACCGTAATGCCCTTTTGTTACAACTGCTGGAGCATCAGCGATATTAAATACAGAAATCATAGTTGAGTTTATCGGCTTTATAAAAACAAATAGTATTACGATGAAAAACAATGAAATCAACGTTTTACGAACCATCATAACAACCTCGTTTCTAAAATATTAAAGAGAAAAATAAACTTCTTAAAAAAACTTATGTTTTAGTGTTGACTTTCATGAATAATCGATGTTATTATGTATAAGTCGCCAAGAGATGACGCGACAAAATAAAAAATGAACCTTGAAAACTGAACAAGCAAAACGTAATCAATATAGTTTTTAGTAGCTAGCTTTTACTAGTGAAGGAAACAAAAATTTTGGACATCA
>NZ_DKJS01000045.1:0-16029 GCF_002455205.1 Lysinibacillus sp. UBA6686
TTTTGTATTTCGGGCTTACAGAAAAAGAAAAACGGCTACTTTGAAAAAATTCAGGGTGGCTTTTTTTCTTGGAAAATGTAAGAATATAAAATTATCAGAAATATTTCCGTTTTATGTTGACTGAATGCTCACTCATTTATTAGAATAGGAATATAATGATGTAATAACGTACATTTACGTATGAGCTAGCAAATTTACCACAAAGAGAGAAAATTACGACAAACTAAAGGGGGGACCAACCATGAGTCCATTATTAATTGCAAACATCGTTTTAACAGTCGTGGTTGTGCTTTATGCAGTAGGATTGTTCTTCTATCTGTTAAAAACACGCTATAAGTTTGTGCAATTGGGGAAAAAGGTTGAGTTTGATGAAAGTGTAAAAGAACGAATTCGTTATATTATGGTCAATGTATTTGGCCAAAATAAACTTCTGAAAGATCCAAAGAGTGGGTTAATTCACGTGATGTTCTTCTATGGATTTTTAATGGTGCAGCTAGGAGCCATTGATTTAATTTGGAAGGGATTAGTGCCTGAATCACATTTACCACTAGGCATTTTCTATGGACTCTTTACTTTCTTCCAAGAGCTTGTGGTCTTAATGATTTTAGTAGCAGTTGTTTGGGCGTTTTATCGTCGCTATGTAGAAAAGCTAGTACGTTTAAAAAGAGGCTGGAAAAACGGTCTTGTATTAATTTTCATTGGTGGCTTAATGGTATCAACATTAATTGCTAATGGTATGGGGTTAATTTGGCATGGTGAGGAATTAACATATACGGAGCCAGTTGCTTCGAGCATTGCTGCTATTTTTAGTTTCCTACCAACAACTGCAGCCGCAGCTATATTCTATGTAATGTGGTGGGCACACTTATTAATTTTACTAACATTCCTAGTGTATGTACCACAATCTAAGCACTTCCACTTAATTGTTAGTCCAATTAATGTTTATATGAATCGTCTAGATCGTGTGGGAACACTAACACCAATCGACTTTGAAGCATTAGAGGAAGCTGGAGAAAATGCTGAAAGTGAAGATGAAATGCCATCCATTGGGGTTGGACGCATTCAAGACTTTACACAAAAGCAAATGCTAGATTTATATTCCTGTGTAGAATGTGGGCGCTGTACAAATATGTGTCCTGCAACAGGAACTGGTAAAATGCTATCACCGATGGATTTAATTGTGAAGCTTCGTGACCATCTAACATTTACAGGTGCAGTGGTAACAAAGCAAAAGCCGTGGGTACCTTATCAATTCTTTGCTAATACAAAAGGGAATCAGTTAGCAATGGCGGCTGGTGCTGAGGGTGCGGTCATTGAGGATATCTATAGTCCATCTTTAATCGGTGAAGTGATTACGGAAGAAGAGATTTGGGCATGTACAACTTGTCGTAACTGTGAAGATCAATGTCCAGTTATGAATGAGCATGTCGATAAAATAATTGACCTTCGTCGTTATTTAACAATGACAGAAGGAAAAGTAAATCCAGATGCACAACGCGCGATGACAAATATCGAGCGTCAAGGAAATCCTTGGGGCTTAAACCGTAAAGAGAAAGAAAATTGGCGTGACCTTGATCCAACAATCCATATTCCAACAGTCAAAGAGCTGAAAAAATCTGGTGAGGAAATGGACTATTTATTATGGGTAGGCTCAATGGGCGCATTTGATAATCGCTCACAAAAAATTGCCTTAGCCTTCTGTCGCCTATTAAATGAGGCAGGCGTGAAATTTGCGATTTTAGGAAATAAAGAGAAAAATTCAGGGGATACACCTCGTCGTTTAGGAAATGAATTTTTATTCCAAGAGCTTGCGACAGCGAATATTGACGAATTTGAGAAAAACGATGTGAAGAAAATTGTAACAATCGATCCTCATGCTTACAATATCTTCAAAAATGAATATCAAGACTTTGGCTGGAAGGGTGAAGTTTATCACCACACAGAGCTGTTGAATCAGCTAATTGATGAAAATCGACTTGCCTTGAATTATGAAGTTCATGAAACAATTGTATTCCATGATTCTTGTTACTTAGGTCGTTATAACGATGTTTATGATGCACCACGTGAGATACTGCGAGGTATTCCAGGCGTGAAACTTGTAGAAATGGAGCGTAATCGTGAAACGGCTATGTGCTGTGGTGCAGGCGGTGGCTTAATGTGGATGGAAGAACATGTTGGTAACCGTATTAATGTTGCACGTACAGAGCAGGCTTTAGCAACGAATGCATCAGTTATTTCATCGGGCTGTCCATACTGCTTAACGATGCTTGAGGATGGTACAAAGGCAAAAGAAGTTGAGGATACAATTGGAACATTCGATGTTGCAGAGCTATTAGAGCGATCTGTGTTTGGTGAAAAAGGAAAAGCACTTGAAAACCCTGCTGAAGAAGCTGTAGATGAGATGCTTGAAGAGGTAGTGGCTTCTGTAGACAATGTCGAACAAGACAAGAATGTAGAAATTAACGCAGAAAATTGATAGCTATTGTAGAAATATTTTAGTTATCTGAAAAATATAAATTGCACAATAAATAATTGTTTTGTAGAATAAGATTAAATGGAAATGGGAGTGAGACTTTAAACTCCCATTTTTCATAGAGTGAAATCGAGCGAGCGTTCAGTCAACAACGGTGCTCTGATAATTCATAGAGTACGTAAAACAAAAGGGGTGTTTTACTTGAATAGAGCTGTTATTTTAGCAGGAGCAAGAACGGCATTTGGGAAGTTTGGAGGTTCACTTTCAGCATTAAGTGCAAGTGATTTAGGTGCTATCGCCATAAGGGGGGCAATAGAGAAAGCCAATATTTTACCAGATGATGTGAATGAAGTGATTTTAGGCTCCGTATTACAAGGGGGACAGGGCCAAATTCCTTCTAGACAGGCTGCAATTAAAGCAGATTTACCGAAAGCTGTAAAAACAGAAACGATTAACAAAGTTTGTGCATCAGGAATGCGTGCTGTCACATTAGCAGATCAGCTTATTCGTTTAGGGGACGAAGAAGTGATTATCGCTGGTGGTATGGAATCAATGTCCAATGCACCGTACTATCTACCAAATGGTCGAACAGGCTTACGGATGGGTGATTCTACAATAGTAGATGGCATGTTATATGATGGCTTAACATGTGCTTTTGATAAGGCAAGACCACATATGGGGAGCTACGGTAATTCAACAGCCAATGAGTTTTCATTAAGCCGTGAGGAGCAAGATGCTTGGTCTGTTCGCAGTCATGAGCGAGCACTGTCAGCAATTGAAAAAGGTTACTTTGCTGAAGAAATCGTGCCTGTCGAAATTCCACAACGTAAGGGAGAACCGCTTCTAGTTGATACAGATGAGGCACCAAGAGCGGGTACATCCATGGAGGTACTTGCGAAGCTTAAACCAGCCTTTGATAAGGATGGAACAATTACAGCAGGTAATGCACCTGGAGTAAATGATGGTGCATGTGCACTAGTAGTCATGAACGAGGAACGTGCAGCTCGTGAAGGCAGGGAGCCACTAGCAGTAATTATCGGCCATGAAGAGCTTGCCATTGAGCCAGAGAATTTCCCGCAAACACCTGGCTTAGTAATTAACAAATTACTGAAAAAGACAGGGAAATCACTAGCAGACATTGATCTATTCGAAATCAATGAGGCCTTTGCCGCAGTAGCACTAGTCAGCAAACAGCTAGCCGATTTAGATGCTGAAAAGGTCAATGTGAACGGTGGAGCAGTTGCGCTAGGGCATCCAATCGGTGCATCTGGAGCACGTATTATTTTAACACTTGCGCAGGAATTAAAGCGCCGTGGTGGTGGCATAGGAATTGCAGCAATTTGTTCAGGTGGTGGGCAAGGCGATGCGCTTATGATTGAAGTACCAAAAACAGGGGGACATGAATGATGGGAATTCAAAAGGTAATGGTCATTGGTGCAGGGCAAATGGGCTCTGGCATTGCACAAGTTTGCGCACAGGCAGGCTATGAGGTCAAGTTGAATGACATGAAGCAAGAGTTTTTCGAACGTGGTCTAGGGGTTATTACGAAAAATTTATCACGTGATGTAGAAAAGGGTCGTAAAACAGAGGAAGAAAAAGCGACTATATTAAGTCGTATCAAGATGTCTCTAGATTTACAGGATGCTAGTAATGTAGATATTATCATTGAGGCTGCAGTAGAAAATATGGAAGTGAAGCAATCTATTTTTAAGCAAATTGATCAAATTGCACCAGCACATGCTATTTTAGCGACAAATACATCTTCACTTCCTATTACTGAAATTGCAGCAGTTACTAATCGTCCAGAGCAAGTAATTGGGATGCATTTTATGAATCCTGTACCTGTTATGAAGCTAGTGGAAATCATTCGAGGGTTAGCAACTAGTGATGAAGTCTATAAAGCAGTAGAAGACATGACAGTGAAATTATCCAAAACACCCGTAGAGGTAAATGATTTCCCTGGTTTTATTTCAAATCGAATTTTACTTCCTATGATTAACGAAGCGATTTATGCATTGTATGAGGGTGTAGCTACAAAGGAAGCAATCGACGATGTAATGAAGCTTGGTATGAATCATCCGATGGGTCCATTAACGCTGGCAGATTTTATTGGTCTTGATACATGTCTCTACATTATGGAGATTTTACATGAGGGCTTAGGTGATAGTAAGTATAGACCTTGTCCACTGCTTCGAAAATATGTGGCAGCTGGCTGGCTAGGAAAGAAATCAGGAAGAGGCTTTTACGTTTATGAATAATCCTATGGGGATGGGACAATTTCAAGGAAATGTAATGCTGCAGGACAACTTAGAGGGGTGACAATATAGATGCATTTACAGTTTACAGATGAACAAGTGATGATGCGAGATATGGTTCGAGATTTTGCACAGGAAAAAATTGAACCATGGATAGCGAGAATGGAAGCAGGAGAGTTTCCACGTGAGCTTCTTGCACAAATGGGTGAACTTGGATTGATGGGGATCACAACACCCGAAGAGTTAGGCGGGGCTGCGATGGATTTTACATCGTACATAATTGCTATTAACGAACTATCGAAGGTGAGTGCTGTAATGGGCGTTATTTTATCTGTTCATACTTCAGTAGGCACCAATCCAATTATTTATTTTGGAAATGAAGAGCAAAAGAAACGCTATGTTCCAAAGCTTGCAGCAGGTGAATATTTAGGAGCATTTTGTTTAACAGAACCAAGTGCTGGCTCAGACGCTGGCTCGTTACAATCAAAGGCAGTGCGAGATGGCGATGAATATGTTATTAATGGCTCCAAAGTGTTTATAACAAATGGTGGAGAGGCTGATGTGTATATTGTATTCGCATCAACGAACCCTGCTGAAAAAACACGCGGCATTTCTGCGTTTATAGTTGAGAAGGGAACGCCAGGCTTAATTATCGGTAAAGATGAACAGAAAATGGGCTTACATGGCTCACGTACAGTTCAGCTCACATTCGATAATTGCCGTATTCCAGCCAAAAACCTTCTTGGGGAAGAGGGAGAAGGCTTTAAAATTGCAATGGCTAACTTAGATGTTGGAAGAATTGGGATTGCAGCACAAGCGTTAGGAATTGCAGAAGCAGCTCTTGAAGCAGCTACAGCATATGCAAAAGAGCGTATTCAATTTGGTAAACCGATTGTTGCACAGCAAGGAGTTAGCTTTAAGCTGGCAGATATGGCCACTGCTGTTGAATCCGCTAAATTATTAGTCTATCGAGCTGCTGATTTACGTGCAAAAGGTTTACCATGTGGAGCAGAAGCGTCCATGGCAAAACTATTTGCCTCACGCACAGCTGTCCAAACCGCAATAGAGGCTGTTCAAATTTTTGGTGGCTATGGCTACACTGAAGATTATCCAGTAGAGCGTTATTTCCGCGATGCAAAGGTAACAGAAATCTATGAAGGCACAAGTGAAATTCAACGGTTAGTTATTAGTAAACATTTACTGAAATAAAATCCTATGTTGCATAGTTGATATTACTCAGGTGGGGTGAAGAACTACTCGGGTAGCCGGGGAAATTGCTCAGGTGAGTCGTTGAATCGCTCGGGTAGCCGGGGAAACTGCTCAGGTGGGGTGAAGAACTGCTCGGGTAGCCAAGAAAACTGCTCAGGTGAGTCGTAGAACTGCTCGGGTAGCCAAGGAAACTGCTCAGATGAGTCATAGAATCGCTCGTATATCCAGAGAAACTGCTCAGCCCAATAAATTAATGTCACACCGAGATTCAAAATCGATAATAGAATGCACTAAATAAAAAGAGCAATCATCAAAGAAGCGTAATCACCTAGAAATAAATAGTTTAGCATTAACAGAGTCTAACTAAAAAGGGGAAAAGGACAATGAACTTTCAATTAACAGAAGAGCATGAACAATTACGCGAAATGATTCGAGATTTTGCTATTAATGAAGTGGCACCAACAGCAGCGGAGCGTGACGAGAACGAAGAGTTTGATCGTGCAATTTTTGATAAAATGGCGGAGCTTGGTTTAACAGGTATTCCATGGCCAGAGGAATATGGTGGGGCAGGCTTTGATTATCTCGCGTATGTTATTGCTGTAGAAGAATTATCCCGTGTCTGCGCTTCAACAGGGGTAACTTTATCGGCTCATACGTCACTGGCAGGCTGGCCGATTTATAAATTTGGTAATGAGGAACAAAAGCAAAAATATCTTCGTCCAATGGCAGAAGGTAAACATATTGGGGCATATGGTTTAACAGAGCCAGGGTCCGGTTCAGATGCTGGTGGTATGAAAACCTACGCAAAACGTGATGGTGATGATTATATTTTAAATGGCTCGAAAATTTTCATTACAAATGGTGGAGTAGCAGATACATATGTTGTATTTGCTGTAACAGATCCAGAGGCTAAAAATAGCACATCCGCTTTTATCGTAGAGGCCGGATTTGAAGGTTTCTCAGTAGGTAAAAAGGAGAAAAAGTTAGGGATTCGTTCATCTCCTACAACTGAAATTATTTTTGATAACTGTCGAGTTCCAAAAGAAAATTTGCTAGGGGCTGAGGGAGAAGGTTTTAAAATTGCAATGACAACACTTGATGGTGGACGTAACGGTATTGCAGCTCAGGCTGTAGGGATTGCACAAGGAGCACTGGATGCAGCGGTAGAGTATGCAAAAGAGCGTGTGCAATTTGGTAAACCGATTACAGCCAATCAAGGTGTTTCTTTCAAACTAGCAGATATGGCTACACAAATTGAAGCATCTCGACTGCTTACATACCAGGCGGCTTGGTTAGAGTCGAGTAGTCTACCCTATGGTAAAGCATCTGCAATGGCGAAATTAATGGCTGGCGATACGGCGATGAGTGTAACGACTGAGGCGGTTCAAATTTTTGGCGGCTATGGTTATACAAAAGATTATCCAGTTGAGCGCTTTATGCGTGATGCTAAAATCACACAAATCTATGAAGGTACGCAAGAGATTCAACGTCTTGTTATCTCTCGTATGCTAACAAGATAATACATGACAGAAAAAGAGAAAAGGCCCCAGGTACAGTCAACAGTTAAAGATGAAAATCTCATCGCCATTCGTCGGGAACAAATGATACAGGGAGCCATAAAATTATTTAAAGAAAAAGGTTTTCATCGTGCCACGACGAGAGAAATCGCAAAAGCTGCTGGCTTTAGTATCGGTACTTTATATGAGTATATCCGAACTAAAGAGGATGTCCTTTATCTAGTATGTGATAGTATCTATCATCATGCAATGGAGCGACTTTCAAGTTATGAGATAAAAGCAGGGACGATAGAAGAATTAAAAGAAATGATCCGAGAGTATTTCTTGCAAATTGATCACATGGTTGATGAACTGACTATCATGTATCAGGAAACAAAATCTTTATCAAAAGAAGCGCAGCGCTATGTATTTAGTAAGGAGTTTGAAATGGTTGCCACGTTTGAACGACTGCTAAAGCGGTGTGTGCAGTCAGGTGAAATTACAATGACTGATAAGCAAATCCATTTGGCAGCCAATAATTTAGTTGTCTCAGGGCAAAGCTGGGCGTTCCGAAAATGGGCGCTACATCGTCAGCATTCGATTGATGAATTTATTGACATGCAAATAACATTGTTTATTTCAGGTATAAAGGGGTTCTGTTAAGGGGTTGTCGGTAATTGCATAAAGCGACATTGCAATTACCGACTTTTTTTGAACTACAATTGATTAAGGGGAGAAAGTGGGGATTTCATATGACAAAGGTAGAAGTATATCGTCCAAAAAATCACGTACGTTTTGTTACAGCATCGAGTCTATTTGATGGACATGATGCTTCGGTCAACATTATGCGACGTATTTTACAATCTAGTGGGGTCGAGGTTATTCATTTAGGACATAATCGCTCTGTAGAAGAAGTCGTGAATGCTGCGATTCAAGAAGATGCGCAAGGCGTAGCCATCTCATCTTATCAAGGCGGCCATATGGAATACTTTAAATATATGTATGATTTACTGCGTGAAAAAGGTGCCCCACATATAAAGATATATGGTGGTGGTGGTGGTGTTATTTTGCCACGAGAAATTAAGGAGCTACATGCTTATGGGATCGCAGGGATTTTTTCGCCAGAGGATGGACGTGTTTTAGGTTTGCAAGGGATGATCAATGAACAAATTAAAGGTACTGATTTTCCTACAGCAACAGGTAGCTATCTAGAAAAGCTAGATATGTTAACGACAGAGACACCAGAGATTTTAGCGAATTTAATCACTGCTGCGGAGTCGAATGACGATGAAGAAACGAAAAAAATGATAGAAGAAGCTCGAAAGCGCACGAAAGAGACACCTGTTCTGGGTATTACTGGTACTGGTGGTGCTGGGAAATCGTCTCTGACAGATGAGTTAATCCGTCGATTCTTAAAGGAATTTCCAGATAAACGTGTAGCAATACTTTCAGTCGATCCAACTAAGCAAAAAACAGGTGGTGCATTGCTAGGGGACCGAATACGGATGAATGCTATCTTTAATAATCGAGTATACATGCGTAGTTTAGCAACTCGTGGATCCCGTACAGAGCTTACTGCTTCCATTGGAGATGTGCTAGATGTCGTTCGTGTAGCAGGCTATGATTTAATCATTGTAGAAACAAGTGGTATTGGTCAAGGGGATGCTGAAATTACAAAATATACGGACCTATCCATGTATGTGATGACCAGCGAGTTTGGTGCTCCAACGCAGCTTGAAAAAATTGATATGATTGATTTTGCCGATGTTATCGCTATCAATAAGTTTGAACGTAAGGGCTCTGAGGATGCGCTTAGACAGGTACAGAAGCAATATCAACGTTCTCGAGAGCTTTGGCATGAATCACTAGACGCAATGCCAGTTTATGGTACGATTGCAAGCCAATTCAATGATAAAGGCACGAATGCTTTATTTGCCGCACTTGTTAACATTATTAATGAAAAGACAGGCTACAATTGGGAAACAGGTTATGAGCAATTTGCAAAAACTCAAAAGCAGGATGTCATTATTCCAAATGACCGTCGCTATTATTTGCGCGAAATTACAGATACCGTGCGTGGCTATCATAAAAAATCAGAGCAACAGGTAGTATTTGCACGTCAACTATTCCAACTAGAGGGTGCAATTGCTGCAGTGAAAGAAAAGGCTCCTGATGATGCACTTGTCGCATCTCTTACCTCTCTAGCAGAAGGTGTCAGAGATGAATTAACAGCGGAATCCAAACGTATTTTAGATAATTGGCAGGCTCTAAAGGAAGCATACTCAGGAGATGAATTTGTCACAAAGGTTCGCGATAAGGAAATTCGCACAATTTTAAAGACAACAAGTCTTTCTGGAACAAAAATTCCAAAGGTTTCCTTACCGAAATTTGAGGACTATGGTGAAATTCTACGCTGGGTTTATAAAGAAAATGTACCTGGTGAATTCCCATATACAGCAGGTGTATTCCAATTTAAACGTGAAGGGGAAGATCCAAAGCGACAATTCGCTGGTGAGGGAACTCCAGAGCGAACAAACAAACGATTCCATTATCTATCAAAGGATGATGATGCAAAACGTTTATCTACAGCATTTGATTCGGTAACACTCTATGGCGAAGATCCAGATTATCGACCAGATATTTATGGAAAGGTTGGGGAATCAGGTGTTTCTATATGTACGTTAGAGGATATGAAGAAGCTTTATGCGGGCTTTGATTTATGTGCTCCGTCAACATCAGTATCCATGACAATAAATGGTCCAGCACCAATTATTCTAGCAATGTTTATGAATACGGCTATTGATCAACAAGTGAAACTACGTGAGAAAGAACTTAGTCGACCTTTGACAGTTGAAGAATTTACAGAGACACGAGAGAAAACATTGCAGGTTGTGCGAGGAACAGTGCAAGCGGATATTTTAAAAGAAGATCAAGGGCAAAATACATGTATTTTTTCAACAGAGTTTGCCTTACGTATGATGGGAGATATTCAACAATACTTCATTGACCATAAGGTTCGTAATTATTACTCAGTATCCATTTCTGGCTATCATATTGCTGAAGCTGGTGCAAATCCAATTTCACAATTGGCCTTTACATTGGCGAATGGCTTTACGTATGTAGAATATTATTTAAGTCGCGGTATGAATATTAATGACTTTGCACCAAATCTGTCATTCTTCTTCTCGAATGGACTTGACCCAGAGTACACGGTTATTGGACGTGTTGCTCGTAGAATTTGGGCAGTGGTAATGCGTGATAAGTACAACGCTAATGAACGTGCACAAAAATTAAAGTACCATATTCAAACATCTGGACGCAGCTTGCATGCACAGGAGATTGATTTTAATGATATTCGTACAACATTACAGGCACTTATGGCATTACAGGATAACTGTAATTCATTGCATACAAATGCCTATGACGAAGCCATTACAACACCTACTGAAGAGTCAGTTCGTCGAGCGATGGCTATTCAGATGATCATTACAAAAGAGCATGGTTTAGCGAAAAATGAAAACCCACTGCAAGGGGCATTTATCGTGGAAGAGTTAACAGATCTTGTAGAAGAAGCCGTTCTGGAAGAATTTGATCGCATAAATGATCGTGGTGGCGTGCTAGGCGCAATGGAAACACAATATCAACGTGGTAAAATCCAAGAGGAATCCATGTACTATGAAATGTTGAAACATTCTGGTGAGCTACCGATTATCGGTGTCAACACATATTTGAATCCGAATCCACCTTCCGATGCGGATATAGATAATATGGAGATTGCACGTGCGTCCACAGAAGAAAAAGAGACGCAAATCCATAATTTACAGGAATTCTGGAAGCAACATGAAAGTGAATCAGAAGCAGCTATTACTCGCTTACAGGAAGTAGCTGTTAACAACGGTAATATTTTTGCAGAGCTAATGGAAACAGTAAAAGTAGCAAGTTTAGGACAAATTACGAAAGCTTTATATGAGGTAGGGGGACAATATCGTCGTAATATGTAATTTGCAAATATGCATATCCTCTTACTTATTAGCATTTATTCTTTAAAATGCTTCTGTAGTTTTAAGTGTCTAGTCTTAGGATTAGGCACTTCTTTTTATTTTCGTTATAATAGAACTGTAAAAAAAGGGGAGGCGCAGTAGAGGATGAAATCAGCTTTTCACTTCATTATTATTTTAGCTTTAGTGTTGGGAGTCATTTTCCTGTATAATAAGCAAATTGGCGCTGTTCCTTTACTAATTCTATCTATATATTTATTTTACCTTGGGATAAAAAAAATACATGATATAAAAAACAGTAATTGAAGCTAGCAAAGAGGATAAAACTTTGTATATAATGGGTATTATGCTTATGATATGGAAAGTTACTTTTGTGCGGTCTTTTTTTGCTGCGCTCCGAAAATAAAGCAATAAAAACGTCCATTGTGATGAGAGAAAGGAAGTGCACGAATTGAATTTTCGTGAAATGACAAAGGAACAATTAGCGGAAGAATCGTTAATTAACTTAGCTTATGTAATTTTAAATGAAAAACGTGCCTCAGTGTCTTTTAATGACTTACTAACAATCATTCAGGAGCTTGTAGGCTATAGTAATGAAGAAATCAAAGCACGCCTACTACAATTTTACACAGATATGAATGTAGATGGTCGCTTCTTATACAATCAAGAGACAGGTTGGGGTTTACGCGAATGGTTTAAAGTTGAGCAAATTGAGGAAGAGACAGCTCCTTCTGTGAAAACGCATAAGAAAAAATCTAAAGCTGCCCTTGACGAGGATGATTTGGATGAGGATCTGGATCTAGATGAAGAAGATATCGACTTTGATGAAGATTATGAAGAATTTGTTGAAGAAGACGATGTTGAGGAAGAAGAAGATAAAGAAGACATTGATTTTGACGATGAGGACATAGAGGACATTGATGAAGAAATCGATGAAGACTTTATCGAAGAAGATGACGATGAGGAATTCGAAGAAGAAGAGGAAGAAATTTAATTTTTCTATCTTTTATGCCCATGGTAATAATTCTTGACTTCTATCTCGGTTACGTTTAATCTTTTACTTGGGCTCCTTAAAAAAGGAGAAAGACCGTGTATGTAATACGCTCCCCCTGCAAACCTATGCAGGAGGGGCGTTTTTTTGTTGTTAACTTTATCTTCATTCAGCAAATATTTTGGTATCGGAAGCATAGCGGCAGATACAGAAGACTCCCACCTCTACAGGTGGTGAGATAAATGCGGTATTGGTTCCTTTTCAGTGGGTGTNNGGATTTTCAAAGGAATGAATTGTGCGGGCACAATTCAAAATCCGGACGCAATTACGCCAAGGCGAAATTGATTCAGTTAAACACTCCCAAATTACTACTGACATGAATATAAATGTTCCAAATACTTCATGATGTATAGTAATCGGTGACTGAATAAACGTTAGCAATCAATTTTTAAAAGGAAAGTAGAAAAGAGATAGAAACGATTAAGCTTCGAATCGACTACACTTTTTTGTAGACATTCTCGGCTTTTCTTATTTTTAGGTATAAGTATTTCTTTACCGAGACATTTACGCTAAGATACTTAGTTATTAACATAGCGTATATGCACTTTTCTTACTTGCAATTTTTAGAACATCATAAGGAGGAATTTTTTCATGACAAAGTATATTTTTGTAACAGGCGGGGTTGTGTCATCGCTTGGAAAAGGGATTGTAGCGGCATCTTTAGGTCGTTTATTAAAAAATCGTGGGTTAGAAGTAACCATTCAAAAATTTGATCCTTATATCAATATTGACCCTGGTACAATGAGTCCTTATCAGCATGGTGAGGTTTTCGTAACAGATGATGGCGCAGAAGCTGACTTAGACTTAGGTCACTACGAACGTTTCATAGATATTAACCTAGGAAAACATTCTACAGTAACATCAGGGCGTGTTTATCAGTCTGTATTACAAAAAGAACGCCGCGGTGATTACAACGGTGGAACAGTACAAGTAATTCCTCACATTACAAATGAAATCAAAGATCGTATTCAACGAGCTGGTCGCGAAACAAATGCGGACGTAGTTATTACAGAAGTAGGCGGAACAGTTGGGGATATTGAATCATTGCCATTCCTTGAAGCAATTCGCCAAATGAAAACGAATTTAGGTCATAACAATGTGATGTATGTTCACTGTACGCTTATTCCTTATATTAAAGCTGCGGGTGAGCTAAAAACAAAACCAACTCAGCATTCTGTAAAAGAATTACGTTCTTTAGGTATTCAACCAAATATTATCGTTGTACGCACAGAGCAAGAAGTGCCACAGGATATGAAAGAAAAATTAGCTTTATTCTGTGATGTTCAGCCACACGAAATTATCGAATCTCGCGATGCAGAGCATTTATATGAAGTACCATTAAACCTACATGCACAAGATATTGATGATATCGTACTTGACCATTTTGGCATTGAAGCACCAGAAGCAGATATGGAAGAATGGCGCGAGCTTGTAGCAAAAGTGAAGAGCTTACCAAATAAACGAAAAGTAGCATTAGTAGGTAAATATGTAGAACTACAAGATGCTTACATTTCTGTTGTAGAGGCATTAAAACATGCAGGCTATGCATTTAATTCTGATATTGAAATTGACTGGATTAATGCAGAGCATGTAGATGCTGACAATGTTGCTACACTATTAAAAGGTGCTGACGCTATTTTAGTGCCTGGTGGTTTCGGCGACCGTGGAGTTGAAGGTAAAATTTTAGCGACACAATATGCCCGTGAAAATAATGTTCCGTTCTTAGGTATATGCTTAGGTATGCAACTGGCGACAGTGGAATTTGCTCGTAACGTTCTTGGCTTAAAGGGTGCACATTCTACAGAGCTTGATGCAAAAACAGATTATCCTATTATTGATTTCTTACCAGATCAAAATGATAATGTTGATCTTGGTGGTACATTGCGTTTAGGATTATATCCATGTAAGTTAAAGGATGGCTCAAAAGCAAAGAATGCATATGGGAAAGAACTTGTTTATGAACGTCACCGTCATCGCTATGAATTTAACAATGAGTATCGTGAAGCTATGGAAGCGGCAGGTCTTGTCTTCTCAGGTACAAGTCCTGATGGTAAGTTAGTGGAAATAATTGAATTACCGGATAATAATTTCTTCGTAGCTTGTCAATTCCATCCTGAATTTGTTTCACGTCCAAATCGTCCACAATCATTGTTCCGAGATTTTATCGGTGCAACATTTAAATAATGCAAAAAGAGTTGTCTCACATGCTGAGGCAACTCTTTTTTTAAAGCTATTTCATAATTGCTTCTTTACAATTCTTCGTCATTCATACCAAGCATTTCATCATAAGCCATCTTGACAGCTTCATAAACAAAAAGGACAGCAATAGCATGTGGAATTACGATACGCTCACCTAAATCATTTGGTAATAAACCACCTCGTACGCGTGTTGAAATATACGTATAGGCTAATTCCGCCAGTGAATTTTGAGAATCAGCTACTTCACAAGCAACAGCTGCGAATGGAATAAATTGATCATTGAGTTGCTGTGCTAAAGCGATGGCTTCTTTATCTTCTGCACTACGGGTAAAAATGCATACCCGATCAGCCTCTGTAAGCACAGTTTCCTTTGTCCAAGGTGCTAGCTTGGTAAAACGTTCTACAGCGTGGCATGCATTTAGTTCAACTACCTGCATTTCACCAAAGCATGCGAAATAGACATTACCTTCTCCAATCCCTGCTTGTGCTAGTAAACGCGCTGTTTCTTCAATAGAATCCTCTTCACTTTGTATTATTCTTTGTAATAATCCACTTAGTTGTGTTGTTAGTATTTTTGACATAATCCCACCTCAATCAATATTATATGTTTGAAGGGACTATAAATCAAAAGCAGATAATTTATAATACTAGAAGGTATTAAGATAATAAAGGAGAATAATACATACTAAGGGAAGTTTTTGTGCAAGAATAATAACTCAAAAAGGGCGGAATGAAATGTGAAACGATTACTAATTGTCGATGATCAACAAGGAATTCGTTTGCTTTTGAATGAAGTATTAAAAAAGGAAGGCTATGTTACATATTTGGCTGCTAACGGCATGGAGGCACTAAAATATGCTGAAGAGGAAATGGATTGTGTCCTATTAGATATGAAAATACCAGGGATGGACGGCATAGAAATTTTAAAGTGCTTAAAAGAGAAATGGCCACATCTGCCTGTATTTATGATGACTGCCTATGGCGAACTGGATGTCGTTCAGGAAGCATTAGATTTAGGGGCTATTCGATATTTCACAAAACCTTTTGATATTTTTGAAGTGCGCGATGAGGTAAATAAAGTATTAAAATCTTAGAAGCAGGCAGTGGTTAACACGGCCTGTTTTTAGTAGTGATATTCTAGAGTTTCTTATTCTCATTACTTCCTAAAATATTTAATTTTCAATCTGTTGTTGTACTGCGTTTCGTGTAGAAAACAGATGCTGTCGCTACGTTGGACTTCACCATCGTGTGGAAAATAAAAGCCCCTGCTTTTCAGGGGCAAGCCTTCGTTGCGTTGCACTACACTGCGGTGGCACTGTCGCTTCACTTTCGTGCAGAAAAGAGACGC
>NZ_DKJS01000045.1:16080-102303 GCF_002455205.1 Lysinibacillus sp. UBA6686
AAGCCCCTGCTTTTCAGGGGCAGACCTTCGTTGCGTTGCACTGCACTACGGTGGCACTGCCGCTTCGCTTTCGTGCAGAAAACAAAGTAACCTGAAATGCTTTTCAGGTTACTTTGTTTTTGCTATGATTAAATAGCATATTTATGTAGAAAGAATAGTCCTAAGAGGAGGATTTTTAGTATGGCATTAGTATCTATGAAAGAGATGTTAATTAAAGCAAAAGCAGAAGGTTATGCGGTTGGTCAATTCAACATCAACAACCTTGAGTGGACTCAAGCAATTTTACAAGCAGCAGAAGAAGAAAAATCTCCAGTTATTCTAGGTGTTTCTGAAGGCGCAGGTAAATATATGGGTGGATTTATCTCAGTTGTTCACATGGTAAAGGGATTAATGGAATCTTATGGTACAACAGTTCCTGTAGCAATTCACCTAGACCATGGTTCAAGCTTTGAAAAGTGTAAGGAAGCTATTGATGCTGGCTTTACTTCTGTTATGATCGATGCTTCTCATCATCCATTTGAAGAAAATATTGAGATTACTTCAAAAGTGGTTGAATATGCACATTCAAAAGGAGTTTCTGTTGAAGCAGAGCTTGGAACAGTTGGTGGTGATGAGGATGGTGTCATCGGTGGTATCATGTATGCTGATCCAGAGGAATGCCGCAAGATGGTTGAATTAACTGATATCGATTGTCTAGCACCAGCACTTGGCTCTGTGCATGGTCCTTACAAAGGTGAACCAAACTTAGGCTTTAAGGAAATGGAAGAAATCTCGAAATTAGCTGACCTTCCATTAGTTTTACATGGAGGTACAGGTATCCCTACAAAAGATATTCAACGCTCCATTTCATTAGGTACAGCAAAAATTAACGTCAATACTGAAAATCAAATTGCTGCAACAAAAGTAATCCGTGAAATTCTTGATAACGATAAAGTTGTTTATGACCCTCGTAAATTCCTTGGGCCAGCTCGTGAAGCGATTAAAGCAACGGTTATTGGAAAGATCCGTGAATTTGGCAGTGCAAAAAAAGCATAATTTTTGCATCTAATATGTTACAAAAGCATAGATGAATACACATAATATAAGAGAAGTGTTGATGCAACTATCGACCTTCTCTTGTTTTTGAAATAATGGTATTTTGGTAAAAATTCAATTATATGGCTCCGATAAAACAATATAAATCAATACATTTTGATATCGAGCCCAGGAGGAAATAATTATGAAATTTTTCATTGATACAGCAAACTTTGAAGAGATTAAAGAAGCACATGCATGGGGGATTTTATCTGGTGTTACAACAAATCCGTCATTAGTAGCTAAAGAAGAGAATGTTTCTTTCCATGATCGTCTTCGTGAAATTGCAGAGCTTGTAGATGGCTCGGTAAGTGGGGAAGTCATTGCACTAGATGCAGAAGGTATGATCAAAGAAGGATTAGAATTGGCTGCTATTGCTCCAAACATAACAGTTAAACTACCAATGACGCCCGCTGGATTAGAAGCGTGTCGCTATTTTGCTGATAAAGGTATTAAAACGAACGTAACCTTAATTTTTAGTGCAAATCAAGCATTAATGGCTGCTCGTGCAGGTGCTACATATGTATCACCATTCATCGGTCGCCTTGATGATATTGGACAAAATGGTGTAGAACTAATTGAAACAATTGCAGATATATTCACTATTCACAATATCGAAACACAAATTATTGCTGCATCTGTTCGTCATCCTCAGCATGTAACAGCAGCAGCACTTGCAGGTGCACATATTTCCACTACTCCTTATAAAGTATTAAAGCAACTTTTTAACCATCCATTAACGGAAAAAGGAATTGAAGGATTTTTAGCGGATTGGAATAAGAGAAAAGGCGAATAATAAGATTATAGAGTGAGCAAACCGCAAAAATTACTTTCCAATCATGAGGGAGAACGCAAAATGGATGTTTATAAAATTACAGGCGAAAATCGTCTAAAAGGTACAATTAAAGTTAGTGGTGCAAAAAATAGTGCAGTCGCCTTAATTCCAGCATCAATTTTGGCGAACTCTCCAGTGACAATTGGAGGGATACCAGAAATTTCAGATGCATGGACATTAAAGGCTTTATTAGAGGAAATTGGTGGGGAAGTTACATTTGAGGATGGTAAAATGACCATTGATCCAACTGATATGATCGCCCTTCCATTACCAAATGGCAATGTGAAAAAGCTTCGTGCTTCTTATTATTTAATGGGAGCGATGCTTGGACGCTTTAAAAAGGCTGTTATTGGTTTACCTGGTGGTTGCTTCTTAGGACCACGCCCTATAGACCAACATATAAAAGGTTTTGAGGCATTAGGAGCAAGGATTACAAATGAGCATGGAGCTATTTATTTACGTGCAGAAGAATTAATTGGCGCAAAAATTTATCTAGATGTTGCAAGTGTTGGTGCTACGATAAATATTATGCTGGCCGCTGTCCTTGCAAAAGGGCGTACAGTTATTGAAAATGCAGCAAAAGAACCTGAAATTATTGATGTGGCGACACTGCTAACGAATATGGGTGCTAATATTAAAGGCGCAGGTACAAGTGTTATTCGGATTGATGGTGTTGAGGAGCTTCATGGTACGGAACATACAATTATTCCAGATCGAATTGAAGCAGCTACTTTTATGATTATGGCCGCAGCAGTTGGTGAGGGCATTACTATTGATAATGTGATTCCATTGCATTTAGAGGCAATCATTGCCAAGCTACGTGAAATGGGTGTCAAGATTGATATCGGAGAGGAAAGTATTTTTGTCCCTAAAACTGACCTCAATACGTTACATGCTGTTGATGTAAAAACATTAGTGTATCCTGGATTCCCAACAGATATTCAGCAGCCACTTGCTGTTTTAATGTCTCAGGCGTTCGGCTCTTCAAAGGTGACAGATACAATCTATACAGCTCGATTTAAGCATATCGATGAACTTCGACGTATGAATGCCAATGCCCGTGTAGAGGGAAATACAGCTATTATTACAGGTCCTAGTAAATTACATGGCTCAACTGTAACTGCCACAGATCTTCGAGCAGGTGCTGCGCTCGTATTAGCGGGTCTTTTAGCTGAAGGTGAAACGGAAATTCAAGAGATCTATCATATTGAACGTGGTTATAGCTCACTTATTGAAAAATTACGTGATTTAGGCGCTGATATTCGACGTGAAACAAATGTAGCACGCGTAGCAGAAACAAAGGAATAATGAGAGCTAAAAGTTTCGAACCAAATATGTTACAATAGAGATAATTTGAATGTTTCGGCGAAAGATCGATGCCGATAACGGGAGGCAAAACAATCATGGAACGTAGTTTATCGATGGAAGTAGTACGAGTAACAGAGGCAGCAGCAATAGCATCTGGTAAATGGATGGGTCGCGGTTTGAAAATTGAGGCAGATGATGCAGCAACAACTGCGATGCGCTCCATGTTCGATACAATTCCAATGCATGCTACAGTAGTAATAGGTGAAGGCGAAATGGACGAAGCACCAATGCTTTATATTGGTGAGGAACTTGGCTTACGTAATGGAGGTCCTCAAGTAGATATTGCGGTCGACCCATTAGAAGGGACAAATATTGTGGCAAAAGGTACAAATGGTGCTATGACAGTACTGGCGATTGCTGATAAAGGTAATTTGTTAAATGCACCAGATATGTATATGGAGAAAATTGCTGTAGGACCAGAAGCAGCGGGTAAAGTCGATATTAACGCTTCTGTTACTTATAATTTATTACAAGTAGCTAAAGCTAAAAATAAAGATATTTCAGACGTGGTAGCTACACTTTTAGATCGACCACGCCACCAAGCAATAGTAGATGAGATTCGAGAAGCTGGTGCACGTATTAAATTTATTCAAGATGGTGATGTTGGCGCTGCAATTAATACTGCTTTTGATGAAACTGGTATTGATATTATGTTTGGTACAGGCGGTGCCCCTGAGGGTGTTATTGCGGCTGTAGCATTAAAATGTCTAGGCGGAGACTTCCAAGCGAAGCTAGTACCAGAGGACGAAGAACAGTTAGAACGTTGCAAAAAAATGGGTGTTGACGTAGAAAAAGTGCTATACTTAGATGACCTAGTTAAAGGCGATGATGCTATTTTTGCAGCAACAGCAGTAACAGATTGTGAGCTGTTAAAGGGTGTTCAATATAAAGGTGCCTACGCTTTAACGCATTCAGTTGTTATGCGAGCTAAATCGGGAACTGTGCGTTTTGTAGAAGGTCGTCACGCACTTGATAAAAAACCTAGCTATAAATAAAGATTTCTTCTAAAATATACCTAGTGCATCTTTTGCGCTAGGTACCTTCTTCTAAATTTTAAACCATCCCTTAGTTTCATAAGGCTATGTTATGCTTCATTGTTTTACAATTGAAGTAATATCCGTAGTTTTGATTTTAGTAAAAAACGCTGATAGCTATGGAAAATAATAACTTGAAAACAAAGCCTTTCGTAAAAATAACTTCCATGATAACCCCATTAAAGTATTATATTTTGAAAAAGACTGGAGTTGTGCATATGTCTGCATTGACAATCGCTCAATTAGAAAACATGACGTTAAAAGAGCTTTACGCCCTTGCACGCCAATATAAAATTTCATATTATAGCAAGCTAACGAAAAAGGAATTGATATTTGCTATTTTGAAAACGCGTTCAGAGCAAGAGGGCTACTTCTTTATGGAAGGCGTACTTGAAATTGTTTCGCAAGAAGGCTTTGGCTTCCTTCGACCAATTAACTACTCTCCTAGTAAAGAGGATATTTATATTTCGGCATCACAAATTCGCCGCTTTGACCTACGTAATGGGGACAAGGTGTCGGGTAAGGTACGTCCACCTAAAGAAAATGAACGCTATTACGGGCTATTACAAGTGGATGCGGTGAATGGTGAAGATCCTGAAGTAGCAAAAGAACGTGTGCATTTCCCTGCTCTCACACCATTATATCCAGATCGACAAATTAAGCTTGAGACAACACAACGTAATTTATCGACGCGTATTATGGATTTAGTAGCACCAGTAGGCTTTGGTCAGCGTGGATTAATCGTTGCACCACCAAAAGCAGGGAAAACATCATTATTAAAAGAAATAGCCAATGCCATTACAACCAATTATCCAGAGGCTGAGTTAATTGTTTTACTTATTGATGAACGTCCTGAGGAAGTGACAGATATTGAACGTTCTGTGAATGCAGATGTCGTAAGCTCTACTTTTGATGAGGTTCCTGAAAATCATGTGAAAGTTGCAGAAATAGTATTAGAACGAGCACGTCGTTTAGTTGAACATAAACGTGATGTAATTATTTTAATGGACTCTATTACTCGTTTAGCCCGAGCTTATAACTTAGTTATTCCGCCAAGTGGTCGTACGTTATCAGGGGGGATTGATCCTGCTGCCTTCCATAGACCAAAACGCTTCTTTGGTTCCGCGCGTAATATTGAAGAAGGCGGCAGTTTAACGATTTTAGCAACAGCTTTAGTGGATACTGGATCGCGAATGGATGAAGTAATCTACGAGGAATTTAAAGGGACAGGCAATCTAGAGCTTCATTTAGATCGTCAATTAGCAGAGCGACGCATTTTCCCTGCGTTAGATATACGTCGTTCAGGTACACGAAAAGAGGAGCTTCTTCTTGAGCCTGAGCAGCTTGAAAAACTATGGGCAATTCGTAAAACATTCTCAGACGCACCTGATTTTGCAGAGCGTTTTTTAAAGAAATTACGAACAACCAAATCAAATGAAGAATTCTTTGAAAAATTAAACGAAGATATGAAAAAGGCTACTAAAGGTAAAGGGTTGCTATAAAGGGAAACCTTCATAGATTGTTAGTTATACCATTAGTTTAAATATAAAATCATCATTAACTAAAAAATAGTTGATGGTGATTTTTTTTTGCAATTAGTCAGGAATCATGATGTATGATATATGTATTGAAATTGATAATCGTTATCAATATAATGATAGCATATAATTCTGAATTTGAGGAGAGAGATATGAATTATGAGGCCTATATGCTGCTATGGCAAAATGCATATATCAAGTTAAAGCAAATTGACTATGTACAGAATACTCCTGTACGAATGACGAAAGTAATGAAATATAGCACATTATTAATAATTACTGAAGGTGCTGCAGAAATAATGATTGATGATCAACCTTATTTTGTACAGCGCTTTACTATTTTTCATATTGGAAAATCGCAATCCTTACATATTACAGCTCAAGATAAATTGAGTTATTATCTCATCTACTATAGAGGGGATATTGTTTACACAGATGCATTTATGCAGCACTTACAGATGCAATATCAACCATTCCAAACGTCTTTTTCATGTATATCAGCAAATCCTATCGCTATTCATTCTTTGCTGCAAGATATGTATATCAAATGGCAGTCCGGTTCTATTCAAGAGCATTTATCAGTAAAGGCTTCTTTTTATGAGCTTATTTATCGTGTTTTTCAAGAACTTGTGGAGGGATATGGAGAGCCTCACGAAATTGATAAAGCTGAAGTAGCCCGCCTATATATTGAGCAACACATTAATGAATCTTTATCCATTCAAAAACTTGCGGATTTACTCAACATTAGTACACGGCATTTATTACGAATTTTTAAGGCTCGTTTTGAAATTGGTCCACAAGTTTACTTACAGCAATTGAGAATAGAACACGCAAAAAAATATCTTCTTGCCAATCAATTTAGTATTAAAGAAATCGCTGTTTCATTGGGATTTGAGGATGAATACTATTTTAGTCGAGCCTTTAAAAAAGTGACGAATATGGCTCCAAGTAATTACAGGCTGAATTATCCATCCGATATGTCCGAAATCACCATTACAATTGAGAACAGTTTTCAATACAATGAGAATCAGCTAGCGCAAGCAAATCGATTCAAAAATGAAGAAATGATAACAAATAGAATCCAACATCTAAAGCTACCTTTTTTACTTAAATTATTGGTTTTACTTTCGGCATATGGTGGAGAAAGTAAACACCATACCCGTAGACTTACAACAAATGAAGCGATGACAAAAACGGTCATAGATGATAGTGGACGTGAGGTAGTTATACCCATGAAAGCAGAACGTATTGTAACAGACTGGTACCTTGGTCAAATTCTAGCGTTAGATGTAGTACCAGTAGGAGCTGTAACAGCAAATTTAGACTTTGCAGCATTCTTGAAACCATATTACAAAAATAAAGATATTTTAAATGTTGGAACAGATGGTAATGTGTCGATAGAAAAAACGGCAAAATTAAAGCCTGATTTAATTGTTACGTGGAATCCAGAAGATGTAGGGAAGTATGAAAAAATTGCACCAACTATTGTATTCTCTGATACAGCCTATAAAACAGCTACAGATGAAATTAAGGCAATGGGGGAATATTTAGGAAGACAGCAGGAAGCGGATGCCTTTATCAACGATTTCGAGAGTCGGATAGCCAAGGCACAAGAGAAAGTAAATGCTGTTGTATCAGAAGATTCCACATTTACTATATTTGATTTATTCGCAAAGAAAGCTACAGTTGTGGGGAATAAAAGCGTGTTGGGTGGAAGGGCGTTATATCAAATTCTTGGTGTAAAACCTCAGGAAATGGTGCAAAATCTTTTCGATACAAAAGATCCTAGTCTTGGGCGTTATGAAATTCCCTATGAAGTCGTGGGAGACTATGTTGGGGATTATGTTTTTGTGATAAATTTCTTCAATAAAGAAGGAGAGTTTCCATCAACCTGGACCAATCTAGATGTTGTAAAGAAAAGGAAGACGCTTCAGTTAGCATCAGAATTTTATTTTGCCTCTGATCCACTTTCTGGATTACATCAAGCTGAAGATTTAGCTGACAAAATTATAGAATTTACACTAGCAAAATAATCATTAGGGGATTCCTTGTAAGGATACTCATTGCGAAGCTGACAAAAAATTAGGGAGGTAAGCTACCTGTTGTAATCAGGTAGCTTATTTACTAGATTTCATAACTAATGAAATTGATAATCATTATCATTTGAGTTACAATTATCTTTAATCATTGATTCTTTAGAGCTTGCGGACATTAAAAATAGGAGGATGCATCCATGTTATTACAGCGTTTCTTTTCTTATTACAAACCTTACAAGGGATTATTTATACTGGACTTTTCCTGCGCAATTTTGGTGGCGCTCATAGAATTGGCTTTTCCAATTGTGCTAAACAAGGTAATCGATGATGTTCTTCCAGATGGAGAATTAAAGTGGATTATAATGGCAAGCTCATTGCTATTTGGGCTCTATATTTTAAACTCTATTCTGCACTTTATTGTTTCTTATTGGGGGCATATGTTAGGCATTAATATTGAAACTGACATGCGAAAGGAAGCTTTCAGCCATGTACAGAAGCTGTCATTCCGATATTTTGATAATAACAAAACAGGGCATCTTGTTTCACGTCTAACAAATGATTTAATGGATATCGGAGAGCTAGCCCATCACGGACCAGAAGATATATTCATTGCTATTATGACAATTATTGGGACGTTTGGCGTTATGTTTTATATTGATCCAACCTTTACAATTCTTATATTCCTGCTTGTGCCAATTATTTTAATCCTAACGATTATTTTTGGAAAGCTTATGTCAAAGGCATTTCGTCAAATGTTTGGGGATATTGCTGACTTTAATGCACGGGTTGAAAATAATGTTAGCGGTATTCGTGTTGTACAAGCCTTTACAAATGAAGAGCATGAAATTAATCGCTTTAAGGTAAATAATGAAAGATTCCGCATGACGAAGCTATTTTCTTATAAAGTGATGGCTTGGAATGAAGCTATCTCAGGAATTTTAACGAAGGTTTTATCATTGTTTACATTATTCATTGGTGCGTATTTTGTGTTAAATGGTTATTTAACAAATGGTGAATTTATCGCATTTATCTTATTATCTAATATTCTATTAGGCCCTATTAATAAAATTAATATGTTTATTGAAAGCTATCCTAAAGGCATGGCAGGCTTTAAGCGCTATGTTGATTTTCTTGAAACAGAGCCTGAAATTGCTGATCGTCCACAAGCGAAGGCAATTAAGGGCATTGAAGGGGAAATTACATTTAACAATGTATCTTTTGGCTATACCGAGGACAAGAGAGCTTTAAACCAAATTAATTTAAAGGTTCGTCCTGGCGAAACGGTTGCACTTGTTGGACCATCAGGCGCTGGGAAATCAACAATATGTAGTTTGCTGCCACGTTTTTATGAGGTGAATGAAGGGTCTATTACAGTTGATGGAATAGATATAAGAGATTTCAAGCTTCACTCTCTACGCTCTCATATTGGGATTGTACAACAGGATGTATTTTTATTTGATGGCACAATAAGAGAAAACATTGCTTATGGTGATTTAAATGCAAGTGAAGAAGACATATGGTATGCAGCGCGACGAGCACAACTAGAAGATGTTATCAAAGCTTTACCAGAAGGAATGGATACATTGATAGGTGAGCGTGGTGTGAAATTATCAGGTGGACAGAAACAAAGATTATCAATTGCAAGGATTTTCTTAAAAAATCCTAAAATATTGATTTTAGATGAGGCGACATCAGCCTTGGATACAGAAACAGAGCAAGCAATCCAACAAGCATTAAACGAGCTTTCAGTAGGACGTACAACCCTAGTAATAGCCCATCGTTTAGCAACCATTAAGGATGCTGATCGTATTGTTGTTGTGTCGAAGAAGGGCATTATTGAAGAAGGCCCGCACGATGAATTGATGAATAGCAAAAAAGCATACTATGGACTGTATACAGCACAATTCGGTCTACAAATATAGAATTCAAATTGAAGAAATGACTTATCTATCATTATGAAAAAACTGTATGCTTTGAATTTATAACTTCATACCTAAAGGAGAGAAATTTTTATATGGCAGTCCTTGAAATAGAACATATTGCTATTGGTTATTCTTCTACTTTAATTGTAGATGATTTAAGTGTAGAAATTCCAAAAGGGCAAATTTCAACAATTATAGGTCCAAATGGATGTGGGAAATCTACTTTATTAAAGGCTGTGGCACGTATGCTAAGAACGCAAAGCGGTGCAGTTTATTTGGATGGGAAGGCAATCCATCAGTTAAAAACTAAGGAGGTTGCGAAAAGAATGGCGATATTGCCTCAAACAGCAACAGCACCAGGAGGTTTAACTGTTTTTGAATTAATATCCTATGGTCGTTTCCCACATCAAACAGGTTTTGGCACTCTACGCAAAGAGGATTATGAATATATTCATTGGGCAATAGATGTTACTGGTTTACGTGAATTTAGTGATCGTCCTATTGAAGCCTTGTCTGGAGGACAGCGTCAGCGTGTTTGGATTGCCATGGCATTGGCACAAGGGACAGATATCCTAGTATTGGATGAGCCTACTACTTATTTAGATTTAGCCCATCAACTTGATATTCTGCTGTTATTACAAAAGCTGAATAAAGAAGAGGGACGTACAATTGTGATGGTCTTACACGATTTAAACCACGCTTCCCGTTTTTCTCATTTTATGATTGCGATGAGAAATGGACAATTAATTGTAAATGGAAGCCCTGATGAGGTCATGACTAAAGAAAATCTACAAAAGGTATTTAGTATCGATGCAGAAATGGCTACTTGTCCTTTTAGCGAGAATCCGATTTGTTTATCTTACCAATTATATGGAAGGGAAAAGTAGTGGTCAATAATTCCAGTAGGAAGAAATAGTAGGATTTATCTTGATTCAGCAGAATACTCCCACCTCTATAGGTGGCGAGATAAATGCATTTTTTCTATTTAGCGGGCGTACAAACACCCGCTGAATCAAGATAAAGCCCCCGGCGGATGTCAACGGATTTTGAAGAGGAGCTTTTCGAGCGAGCTCGAAAAAATCCGGACGCCATTACGCTGGGGCGTAATTGATAAGGAGGAAACACATGGCTACGTCAGCAGAAGGACTAGAAGGACTCGAAAAATTAGAGGAGCTACAAAAACGTTCTCATCCAATACGTGCTGTAGTGGCACTTGTTGTAGGACTTGTTGGACTAGTATTTGCAATAGCTTTATCAATCTCTTTTGGGGCGGCAGATATTTCGCTAAGTACTGTATGGAAGGCAGTCTTTAATTTTTCATCTGATTTAACTGAACATCAGATTATTCATGAGATACGCTTGCCGCGAGTATTAGGTGCTGCATTAGTAGGTGCGTGCTTTGCAGTATCTGGTGCTATTATGCAAGGAATGACTCGCAACCCATTAGCGGATTCAGGTTTGTTAGGGTTAAACGCTGGGGCAGCATTTATGCTTGCAGTCTGCTTTGCATTTTTTCCAGGTCTATCATATATGTATATCATTATGTGGTCATTTTTAGGTGCAGGATTAGGGGTAGCTATTGTTTATGGAGTCGGCTCCATAGCTAAAGGTGGCTTAACACCGATGAGACTAGTACTTGCAGGGGCTGCAGTAAGTGCACTTTTAGGGGCATTAGGTGAAGGAATTGCTCTTTATTTTCGTATTGGACAAGATTTAGCCTTTTGGTATGCAGGTGGGGTTTCAGGGACTAAGTGGAGTCATCTACAAATCATGGGACCTTGGATACTTGCAGCTATGATTGGGGCACTAATTCTGTCACGTTCAATTACGTTATTAAGTTTAGGAGAGGAAATTGCAATCGGCTTGGGACAGCGAACAGGTATCATTAAGGTATGGGGTATGATTATCGTGCTTGTTTTAGCGGGTGCGGCTGTTTCTGTTGTCGGTGCAGTTGGCTTTGTAGGACTAATTGTTCCGCATTTAACAAGATACATAGTAGGACATGATTATCGTTGGATTATTTCCTGTTCAGTAGTGTATGGTGCACTACTTGTTGTACTGGCTGATTTTATTGCCCGTATCATCAATCCTCCATATGAATCACCGATTGGGGCATTAATTGCCTTTATAGGCGTACCATTCTTCCTATACTTAGCACGTAAAGGAGGAAAAGAGCTATGAGTCATTATAGTTATTTAACAGCTAGTCAGCAAAAGACGAGGAAAAAGAATCTTTTCATTTTAAGCATCTTAACGATATTAATTATTATTACTTTTATTATTAGTATGAATACAGGGGTTATTAAACTAACACCTATGGAGGTTCTAAGTACTTTATTTGGTCAGGGCGACGCGCAGCAGCAGCTTATTTTATTTGAATTTAGGCTTCCACGTATCATAGTTGCTGTGTTAGTAGGGATGGGACTAGCAATCTCTGGTGCTATTTTACAAGGGATTTCAAGGAATGCTTTGGCGGATCCTGGTATTCTTGGTATCAATGCCGGTGCTGGTCTTATGGTAATGTTATTTATTTCCTTCTTTCCGGCTACAGCAGCAGCTCCTGTTTTCCTGCTCCCAGTATTAGCCTTTATTGGATCGGGTATGACTGCAATTCTTATTTATGCACTTTCCTATAAACGTCATGAGGGTATCACACCGATGCGCTTGCTTCTTACCGGGATTGCTGTAGCAGCCGGGATTAGTTCAGCAATGATTGTGCTAACGCTCCGCCTTTCACCTGAAAATTATCAATTTGTGGCAACTTGGCTTGCAGGTAGTATTTGGGGCTCGAATTGGAAATTTGTTTTAGCATTATTGCCATGGATTGTAGTACTGCTTCCTTTTGTTTATTCAAAATCACGTGTATTAAATGTCTTGAATTTAGGTGAGTTAACGGCAGTTGGTTTAGGTGCTTCGATTGAAAAAGAACGTCGCTGGCTATTAGCAGCATCTGTCGGTTTAGCAGGAGCAAGTGTTTCAGTCAGCGGAGGAATTGGCTTCGTTGGACTAATTGCTCCACATTTAGCACGGCAACTAGTAGGAGCAAAACATCAAATTTTACTTCCTGCTTCAGCATTAGTTGGTGGTTTACTTGTACTGATGGCAGATACCATTGGTCGTTCCTTACTAGAGCCTTCTGAAATACCTGCTGGGATAGTTGTTGCTGTTTTAGGAGCCCCATATTTCCTATACTTATTAGCTCGATTAAAACAATAAATAATAAAAAAACATAAGAGTAGATTGAATGGAGGAATATAGAAAAATGAAGGAAGAACTGTATGATGTGACGATTGTTGGTGGTGGTCCAGCGGGGCTCTATACGGCTTTTTATAGTGGAATGCGGGATTTAAAGACGAAAATTATTGAATATAGCTCTCAGCTTGGGGGTCGTATGTTAATCTATCCTGAGAAAATGATATGGGACGTCGGTGGGGTGCCACCAATTTTAGGCGGTCAGCTAATCGAGCATTTAATCGAGCAGGCGAAAACGTTTGATCCAACAATTGTGTTCAATCAGAAAGTCGAGCAATTAGAAAAGCAAAGTGATGGTACATTTATTTTGACGTCAACCACAGGTGAAAAGCATTATTCGAAAACAGTTATTTTGGCTGTTGGGTATGGTGTCCTTTCGATGCAAAAGCTTGAAATAGAGGGTGCTGATAAATATGAAGTAACGAACTTGCATTATACTGTGCAGGAATTAGAAATATTCCGCGATAAGCATGTTTTAATTTCTGGCGGCGGTAATTCTGCTGTGGACTGGGCAAATGAATTAGAGTCAATTGCTGCTAGTGTAACAGTTGTTCATCGACGAGATGAATTTGGCGGACATGAAAAAAGTGTCTTAAAAATGAGGAAATCCTCAGTATGTTTAAAAACACCCTATGAAATAGTTCAGCTACATGGGGATGGTGAATTAATACAATCTGTTTCAATAGAAAATAAGGAAACTAGCGTAATTGAACGTATTGAATTAGATGCGATCATTGTGAATCATGGCTTAAAATGTGATTATGGTGCACTTGAAAAATGGGGATTAAACATTGAGGATGGCGTTGCAATTGTCAATGAAAAACGTGAAACGAACATTGAAGGGATTTATGGAGCAGGCGATTTTGTAGATCATCCTAGTAAGGTTCGATATATAGCAGGTGCATTTACGGATGGTATATTAGCGTTAAATAGCGCTAAATTGTATTTAGAACCAGATGCACCAAAAGTAGCGTATGTTTCATCTCACAATATTCGTTTTAAAGAACGTAATAAAAAAATAGGTTTAGTAGATAATGATTATCGGGAAGTACAAGGATAATGAGATAAGATACATTTTTTACTTGAAAAAATTTAAAAGAATATGCTATACTTCAAAAGTATGCAACGTGTACATATATAGCTGATGGTTTCACTCATATTCGGGCTATGTAAGGTACAGTTCGATAATACTCTGTTCCAGATGGTTCAGGGCGAGAGGAGAAAACGAATATGAAACAAGGAATTCATCCAGACTACAAAGAAGCAACAGTAACTTGCTCTTGTGGGAACACTTTCAAAACTGGTTCAGTAAAAGAAAACATCGTTGTCGAGTTCTGCAACGAATGTCACCCATTCTATACTGGCCGTCAAAAATTCGCGTCTGCTGATGGTCGCGTGGATCGTTTCAACAAAAAATACGGTCTTAAAAACTAATGTTAGTTTAATACCTGCCAAGCATGTGCTTGGCAGGTATTTTTTTCAGTATATGAATGAACACGTTGATGCAAGTCTTTTCAACAATCCAGATCGACAAGTAGAAAGGGAGAAGACAACATGGCACAGCTATATTTTAAGCATGGCGCGATGAATAGTGGAAAATCCATTGAAATTTTGAAAGTTGCACATAACTATGAAGAACAACAAAAACCTGTCATGATATTTACATCAGGCTTAGATACACGAGATGAAGTAGGCTTTGTTTCAAGTAGAGTAGGCTTACGTCAAGAAGCTATACCTGTTTATGATGATACAAATATATTTAATCTCGTGGAAAAAAATGCAGTTAAACCATACTGTGTTCTTGTTGATGAAGTACAATTTTTAAAAAAGGCACATGTTTTACAGCTAGCAAATATTGTGGATGAATTGGATATACCTGTTATGGGCTTTGGTTTGAAAAATGATTTTCAAAATGAGTTATTTGAAGGCAGTCAGTACATGCTTACATATGCAGATAAAATTGAAGAAATGAAGACCATTTGCTGGTTCTGCCATAAAAAGGCAACGATGAATTTACGTGTTGATGAAAGTGGAAAGCCTGTGTATACAGGTGATCAAATTCAAATTGGTGGTAATGATTCCTACTATCCCGTTTGCAGAAAATGTCACGCGCATCCACCACTATAACACAATCAAGCGTAGAGCTAAGAAAAAGTAGCGTACATGTGAAAATTTCCTTATACTAAGTAGTGGAAATCAATTACGTCCCAGTATAATTGTGCCCGGATTTTTTCGAGCTGACCATCGCTGAATAGGGAACTCGCATTCAGCTCACAACATACAGATGTGTGTAAGTATTCTGAACCTGACGCTTTGCTATCGGGGGACAAAAAATCTGTTGCTGTCGCACAGTTTTTGGGGTCAGATCACAGCGCGAGTGAAGCGGCTCATCGGACGCCCCCTGGAAAGCACACTGGCGGAGCGGAAGTCAACCACAAGTTATGCTGAAGAGCTATTTTTGCTAAACAAGATAAAGAATGGTAATTACGCTAAGTTTCTTTTTGACTTGAGAAAAGAAGAAACTTCTTAAAAAACTAAATAGAGGTGAAATTCATGTTTGATCGATTGCAGGCAGTGGAGGATCGTTATGAAAGGCTAACAGAGCTTTTAAGTGATCCTGATATTGTGAATGATAGTAAAAAATTACGAGAATATTCCAAAGAGCAATCAGATATCCAGGAAACTGTAGATACTTATCGTGAATATAAAAATGTAAAAGAGCAATTAGCTGATGCTCGTGAAATGCTAGACAGCGAAAAAGATCCTGATATGCATGAAATGGTGAAAGAGGAATTTAATCTATTAAAAGCACAGCAGGAAGAATTTGAAGAACGTTTACGTATTTTACTAATTCCAAAAGACCCGAACGATAATAAAAACGTTATTATGGAAATTCGTGGTGCAGCAGGTGGGGATGAGGCAAATATTTTTGCGGGAGATTTATTCCGTATGTATTCTCGCTATGCAGAGACACAGGGCTGGAAAATTGATATTATGGAGGCTACTCCAAACCCAATGGGCGGTTATAAAGAAGTGATCTTTATGATTAATGGACAAGGTGCCTATTCTAAATTCAAATTTGAAAATGGCGCGCACCGTGTACAACGAGTTCCTGCTACAGAATCTCAGGGCCGTATCCATACATCAACTGCAACAGTAGCATGTTTACCTGAGGTAGAAGAAGTAGATGTTGAAATTCATGAAAAAGATATTCGTGTAGATACATTCGCATCTTCTGGTGCGGGTGGTCAATCTGTTAATACAACGATGTCTGCCGTTCGTATGACCCATTTACCAACAGGTGTTGTAGTATCGATGCAGGATGAGCGTTCCCAAATCAAAAACCGTGAAAAGGCAATGAAGATTCTTCGTGCTCGTGTTGCTGATATGTATATGCAAGAAGCACAAAAGGAAATCGATGCCACACGTAAATCAGCTGTAGGTTCAGGAGATCGCTCTGAGCGTATTCGTACTTACAATTATCCACAAAACCGTGTAACAGACCACCGTATTGGATTAACGATTCAAAAGCTAGATCAAATCGTCGAAGGTAGACTTGACGAAATTATTGATGCCCTTATTTTAGAGGAGCAAGCATCAAAGTTAGAGCGTTTAAATGATGATTTATAAAAATGTGATGGAGGCCCTTGCATGGGCTTCTTCTTTTTTAGTGGATAATGGTCGGGAGGAAACTGCTGCACGTATTGTTATGCAGCATATATTAGGGATTAGCTACTCAGGAGTAATGCTGCATCTTCAGGATATGCTAACGATAGAACAACAAATGAAATTTAAGGAGCTTATTGAGGAGCATGCGAGTGGTCGCCCTGTACAGTATTGTGTGGGTAGTGAGGAATTTTATGGTCGTTCATTTATTGTGGATGAGTCAGTGTTAATTCCTAGACCTGAAACAGAGGAGTTAGTACTTGGAACAATTAATCGCTTAGACAAACTGTTTAATAAGCAAACATTAAAGCTAGCTGATATTGGAACAGGGAGTGGAGCAATTGCTATTTCTATGAAGCTAGAATGTCCAGAGCTTTCAGTTGTAGCTACTGATTTATCCAAGAAGGCGCTAATGACTGCCCAAAAGAATGCAGAAAATTTAGCAGCTACTATTGATTTCAGACTGGGCGATTTAACGGCACCACTTGTAGGCGAGCGATTCGATATCATTTTATCCAACCCTCCTTATATTGCCTTTAATGAAGCAAAGGAGATGTCGAGCATTGTGCTTGAACATGAACCACATAGTGCGCTTTTTGCGGAGGAAGAGGGACTTATTTTATATAGAAAGTTGGCTGAACAGCTGCCAGCCATTGTGAATAAACCCGCACTTATTGGACTAGAGATTGGTTATACACAGGGAGAGCAGGTTGCAAAGTTCTTTAAAAATAGTTTTCCACAGTCTATAATTTCGATAGAAAAAGATATTAATGGTAGGCCTCGAATGATTTTTTGTGAAATACATGTATAAAGTATCTCCTTCTTGCCAACAATGTTGAGCAAGGAGGGATTTTTATGTTAAATGAATACAAGATTATAAGATTACCAAAACAGAATATCTTACTAGCTTTTGCTAGACTAGTATTAATAGCCATTGCTTTACAACTATGTATTTTATATATTCCTTCATTAGTAGGATTGGCTAAGGAAAATATGAGTCAACAACAAGAACAAGATTTTCGTATAAGAGTAATTGCAAATAGTAATACAGCACAGGATCAGCTTGAAAAGGAGCTTCTTGTTAAAGATTTAAAGCCATATTTTATGCAAGTATCTGCTGCTACAATTGTGGATAATGAGCAAATACAGTTATTAAAGCGGGAAATTGAAACACAAATAAACGAAAATTATCCACAGCTTGATACACAGGTTCAGCTTGGGGATCATTTATTTCCACCTAAGAGACAGAATGCTGTTCTTTATCCACAAAGCATGTATCATTCAATTGTTGTAAAGATTGGTAATGCGCGTGGTGATAACTGGTGGTGTAGCATATTTCCATCAATTTGTGAACCAGACAAGAACGAAGAGCCAGAAGAAGAAAAGGAAGAGGTTACATTTTTTATTTGGGAATGGATAAAGGGTTTTTTTGAATGAATTGTGCACAAATTCAGATAACTTATACACAATTTTTATAAAGTTATTAACAATATGTGGATAATTCAATGAAAATGATAATTGAAGGAAGGTTTTAATCATGGAAACCGTTTACAAAGTTGTGGACAGTAATGTGAATAATCAGTTAAATTATGCACAGGCTGTGGATATCTTAAATGCAGGAGAAGTGGTAGCTTTTCCAACTGAAACGGTTTATGGCTTGGGTGCAGTTGCAACAAATGACGAGGCAGTTAAAAAAATATTTGAAGCAAAAGGTCGCCCATCAGATAATCCATTAATCGTCCACATCGGTACGAAAGAGGAAGTTGGGCTTTATATTAAACATATTCCGGAAGTAGCCAAAATATGTATGGAGCTATTCTGGCCTGGTCCACTGACACTTGTTATGCAAGTAAAGCCAAATATATTGGCAAAAAGTGTGACAGCTGGGCTTGACACAGTGGGCATTCGTATGCCAGATCATCCAGTTGCGCTCGCGTTACTTCAACAATTAAAAAAACCACTCGCTGCACCTAGCGCTAATCGTAGTGGAAAGCCAAGTCCTACGGAAGCAGTACATGTTCAGGATGATTTGGGTGGGTACATACCTTATATATTAGATGGTGGTTCTACAGGAATTGGACTAGAATCCACAGTATTGGATGTAACACATGAGCCACCGGTTATTTTACGTCCAGGTGGAATTACAAAGGAAATGCTAGAGTTTGAGATTGGACCTGTTATTCAGCCAACCAAAAATGAGCAAAACTTAGTATCAACACCAAAAGCGCCTGGTATGAAATATACACATTATGCCCCGAATGCCCCTGTGTTATTAATAGACTGTGATGTAGAAAAAGTTAAGAAGGCTGTACAACAATTACAAGCACAACAGCAAAAGGTAGCACTACTTGCTCCTGATAATTTTAGGGATATAAAGGCAGATTTTTATTTCTCAATTGGAGTGGCACATCGGAAAGAAGAGATGGGTGCTACATTATACCATGCATTAAGAGCATGCGATAAAACAACGGCTACCATTATATTAGCAACTACTACATCATCTGAAGGAATGGGTGCCGCCATTATGAATCGATTAGAAAAGGCTGCTGGTGGGAAATGGTATACACCATAAAAATGAATGAATAAGCATACTAGTTATTATTACTGGCATGCTTATTTTTTATGAAGAAGAATAGTAAAAAACATATCTTTAGACAAGGAAATGTCTATTGAATAACGATGATAATAATGTATTTTCGAGCATAAAATGATAAAATATTAGTGAAGAAGGAGTGCTTTCTTGCAGGTCATACTTGCAGGTATCTTAACGTCTATTGATGTAATAGGTCTATATGTCTTAATTCCGAATGTCCGATATAAGTTCTTTTTATCAGTGTGGACGGCTGCTTTGCATATGCTTTTCCCGTTACTAGGCTTTGAATTAGGAAGCTATTTAACTCATTTCCTGTTAGAATGGGGACAATGGGTTTCAAGTATTTTATTATTCGGGATTGGAATGCATTTGCTCCTGTTCTCACAAAAAAATGAAAAAGTAACAATTTCACCGGTACTTTTAGCTGTGACTGCAAGCCTAGATACCTTTTCAGTAAGTGTCTCTTTTGGTATGCTAAACTTAGAAGAAACAATATTTATTGTCAGTGCAGGTGCAAGTGCCCTAATTTGCTCTTATGGGTCTTTGGTCATTGCTAATAAAAGTCAGTTGTTATTAGGTAGTAAAATTCAAATGATTGCAGGTATTATTTTTATTATAATGAGTATTTTAGCTATTCAACAATAGAAAAAAGAGATTGGAAGGTGATAAGTGTGAAAATACTATTTGTTTGTACTGGGAATACTTGTCGCAGTCCAATGGCAGAGGCTATTTTAAAACATCAACAGCTGGCTAATGTTGAAGTTCAATCAGCGGGTATTTTTGCAATGCCCTATGCTGAAATGTCCGCACATGCGCAACAAGTAGTCAATGAAGCGAATATGAGACATCAACATTCAGCTACACAACTATCTATTTCTGAAATAGAATGGGCAGATTTAATTTTAACAATGACAACAGCTCATAAAGATACAATCATTGCTCAATATCCAAATACAGAACACAAGGTTTTTACTTTTAAAGAATATATAATTGAAGGTAGTGTGGAAAATGTTGTAGATCCTTATGGTGGGAATAAAGAAATATATGAAGCAACATTTGCAGAATTAAAAGAATTGGTAGAACGATTAGTAAAAAAACTTGAAAAGAATTGAGGGTCGCTATGAAAAAACAGTTTGGCTTACGACTTAAACTAGCATTATTTGTCGGTATTCTTGCACTAATCACCTACAGCATTAGCTTTATATTTATCGAATTTTTACAACCTACCTTCTTTCCAGAGATTAATCGTAAACTGTTTGAAATAGTTACTTATCTATTAGGTATAGTGTGGTCAGGCATTTTAGCTTGGGGATTCTGCGGAGTCTTAATCAAACCACTACAGCAGCTAGAATTATCAGCATCACGTGTCGCAGAAGGAAAGATAGGACAAGATGTAGAGTTGCCGAAAACAAATGATGAGATTCGTTCTGTTGCAGAGGCATTCCAGCAAATGGTATTAAACTTACGACAAATGGTTGAAAGTATAGACCATAATTTCCAGCAAACAAATCAATCGATTATTCAATTATCGGATGAGGCAGCTATTGCTACGAAAAAAGCAGAAGGTATTGCTTCTACAGTAAAGCATATTTCTACTGGAGCAGAGGCCTCTGCTATAGCAGTACAAGATACAGCTGAAGCTATTGAAGATGTACGGGCACTTGCCACAGAAGTAAATAGTAGAGCCGAAGCATCGGCAACCCAAACGAAAGAGATTTTACATAATCTCACGAACACAACAATGGCTATTGAAACATTAGTTAATAGTATTCAACAAATCGCTACTGGTAACAATGAAGCATTGGAGAGCATTCGTGCATTAGAGGATAATGCTGGACAAGTGGAGCGTATCATTAGTTTAGTAGGAGATATTGCAGCACAGACAAATTTACTAGCATTAAATGCTTCCATTGAGGCAGCTCGTGCCGGTGAGCATGGTAAGGGATTTGCTGTTGTTGCTGAAGAGGTTCGTGGTTTGGCTGATGAAAGCGCCAAAGCGGTACAAGGCATTACAAGCTTAATACAATCCATGCAACAAAATGTGGAGATTGTTGTTAGACAAATGAATCAACAAGTAGCTTTTGCAACGAAGGAAGCTGCCCGTGTGTCAGAAACAACTACGGCTGTAGAGGGAATGTCTTCGAGCGTACACGAAATGGCGACAGCGATTGTAGAAATATCTTCATTAATAGAACAACAAATGCACAATATTGAAACAACTGCTCGCCAATCTCAAGAAGTTGCTGCTATTGCACAAGAAACATCAGCGGGTGCCGAAGAAGTACGCGGAGCAGCAGAAGAACAAGCTTATGCTATGGAACAGGTGGAGCAATTAGCACAGGGATTAAAGAAGCAATCGGAAGAGCTGCATAAAATGATTCAACAATTTGATAGACAAGCATAAGATTTTTGACTGTAGTTCAACTCGGATGAATCGAGTTTGCTACAGTTTTTTTATTGATGGATAGAACAGCAAAAGTAAAGGATAGATTCTTTAAAATGACGGATAGAACCTCGAAAGCACTGGATAAATTACTAAAAGTGGCGAAGAGAACATTAAACCGAGAGGCTTCTCAATACAGTGTTCACATTTGATGTACTGATAAAGGATGTCCACTGTAATTAAAAAGGTGAAAAAACTATAGAAGATAGAATATTACAACAAATGACTGTTATCCGAATTTAGAAGAATAAAATTCTATTTATCTTTAAAAAATTAACTTTAAAAGTGAATGATCTTATATTAGTTTACAAGAAATGTTCGTCTTTCGGGAGAAATCAGCATAAAAATGCAAGAAAAATCATGTTATTCTTGAGATAGAAGTGGTACACTAGTGTTGACTATAAATTCGAAATGAGGGAACCCAGTGAGAATAGCAATTTCTTCTGATCACGGAGGCAATAACTTACGTCGTGAGATTATGCACCTGTTAGATGAGCTAAATATTAGCTACGAAGATTTTGGTCCACAATCTGCGGATTCAGTAGACTATCCTGATTATGCAAAACCAGTTTCTGAAGGTGTTGCTAGCGGGGAATTTGATAAAGGTATTTTAATTTGTGGCACAGGTATTGGTATGTCCATTGCTGCAAATAAAGTGAAGGGAATTCGTTGTGCTTTAGTGCATGATGTATTTAGCGCAAAGGCAACTCGTTGTCATAATGACTCAAATGTTTTGGCTATGGGAGAACGCGTAATCGGACCTGGTCTTGCTCGTGAAATTGTCCAAACATGGCTTGGAACAGAATTTGAGGGTGGACGTCATGTTCGTCGCATTGAAAAAATTACCGAACTTGAACAATAATGAAAGCTAATTATTACACACATGATTATTTCTTGTTCGTGTGTGGTTTCTAATTAGATATATAAAGGAGCTGAGGCATAGTGGTTACACAACAAATACGGACACATTTGACTCAGTTGCTCAGTGAATTTGAAGAGCAGGTAACCTTACGACCAAATACTATTTTTGTCGTAGGCTGCTCGACATCTGAGGTGATTGGTCAGAAAATTGGCACAGCGGGTGCGCTTGAAATTGCTGAGGCGATATTCGAGCCTCTTCAAGCATTTGCAAAGAAACATCAGCTGTATCTTGCATTCCAAGGCTGTGAACATATAAATCGCGCTATTACAATGGAGGCAACAATTGCAGACCGTTTTGGCTATGAACCCGTATCTGTAGTTCCTGTTCGAACAGCAGGTGGCTCAATGTCTGCGTATGCCTATACACAATTTGACAATCCAGTTGTTGTTGAAACAGTGAAGGCTAGTGCAGGAATTGATATAGGCCAAACATTAATTGGCATGCATTTAAAGGCAGTAGCTGTCCCAGTTCGTACATCGGTTCGGATGGTGGGAGAAGCAGTTGTAACTATTGCTACAACACGTCCAAAGCTAATTGGTGGAGAACGTGCAGTATATAAATAATATTACCTTTCTTTTAAAGGGGTAAATATAAATAATAATCATACTAGGAGGCTTTTCAAACATGGCATACGAAAAATTAGCAGTACAAGACAAAGCAGTTTTAGAGGGGATCCTTGCAGAAAAAAAACGTCAACAAGCAAATATTGAGTTAATCGCATCAGAGAACTTTGTTTCTGAAGCTGTAATGGAAGCACAGGGCTCTGTTTTAACAAATAAATATGCTGAGGGTTATCCAGGTAAACGTTATTATGGTGGCTGTGAACATGTAGACGTGGTAGAGGATATTGCACGTGACCGTGTAAAAGAAATCTTTGGTGCGGAATATGCAAACGTGCAACCGCATTCTGGTGCACAAGCTAACATGGCAGTTTACCATACAATTTTAGAGCCAGGTGATACAGTTCTTGGTATGAACCTTTCTCATGGCGGTCACTTAACACATGGATCTCCAGTAAACTTCTCAGGTATTCTCTATAATTTCGTAGAATATGGTGTAACAAAAGATACTCAAGTAATTGATTATGAAGATGTACGTCAAAAAGCGTTAGAGCATAAACCAAAATTGATTGTTGCAGGTGCATCCGCTTACCCACGTGAAATCGATTTTTCTAAGTTCCGTGAAATCGCAGATGAGGTAGGAGCATACTTTATGGTTGATATGGCACATATCGCTGGCCTAGTAGCTGCTGGAGAACATCAATCACCAGTGCCATATGCTGATTTTGTGACATCCACAACACATAAAACATTACGTGGTCCGCGTGGTGGATTAATCCTTGCTTCGAAAGAATGGGAGCAAAAGCTAAACAAATCTGTATTCCCAGGTATTCAAGGCGGTCCTTTAATGCACGTTATCGCTGCAAAAGCAGTAGCATTCGGCGAAGCGTTACAGCCAGAGTTTAAAGAATACGCAAAACAAATTAAAGCGAATGCCAAAGTATTAGGTGAAGTATTAGTGGCTGAGGGCGTTGAAATTGTATCTGGTGGTACAGATAACCATCTATTGCTTCTTAATGTGAAGTCTCTTGGCTTAACAGGTAAAGTAGCAGAGCATGCACTAGACGAAGTAGGGATTACAACAAATAAAAATACAATCCCTTATGATACAGAATCTCCATTTGTTACTTCTGGTATCCGTATTGGCACACCTGCAGTTACATCGCGTGGTTTCAAAGAGGAAGATATGAAAGAAGTTGGCGCAATTATTGCAGCAGTTCTAAAAAATCCAGAGGATGAAGCTGTGAAAGCTGAGGCAAAAGCCCGCGTTAAAGCTCTAACAGACAAACATCCTTTATACGCATAATTATTAATCGGGGTTGTGTTTAAAGTGCAATAGGTCACTTTAAACATAGCCTCTTTTGTTTTGTAAAATAAGGCTAAAACTGTAAGAAGTATCTTTTTTTCTAACAAAAAAATAAAATCCTCTTATTTTTGAATTAATTTACATAAACTGATTAGAAAAAGATATAGTATAGTGGGTCGAGGACAGATACTGTCCTAATAAAGAAGATTTTTTTATAAAAGTGACAATTTATTGAATTTTTATGTACAATGTAAGAAAGAAGAAGTGATCGAGACGGGAGGGGTTGGATGGTTACTAAATCGATGGACATACAAAATGAAATGTTATTAAACACAATTCGTAAATTAGGGGATAATTCAAAAGAAAGCTACGTTATTTTTGACGTAAAAAATAATCATAAAATATTGGAATGTAATGATTCTTTTTGTGCGCTAACAAATACTACACATACACAAATTGTAGAAAGTGATTACTTTTCATTGCTATTAAATGAGGAGCAGAAGGCAACTATTGAAATGATTAAGCAGAAAATACATAGTGGGGTCATGGTACAAGCAAAATTACATCATAAATGCTTGGACAAACCTCCTTTTTGGGCTGAAATACAAGCGCTGCCATTTCAAAATAGTAAAAATGAAACATTATATGTACTATTACTTGTAAAGGACGTTACGTATTACCACACTGAAGATTTTTTAATGCGCCTTGAAAAAGCTATGTATGAAGCAATCGAAAAGGATAATCCATTTGATAAAAAGATGAGCATTATTTGTAGTGGCTTAGATGAATTTTTTATGCCGAATATTGTAAGTATGGTACTAGTTAAAGCAGAGTCAAATCAATTTCAAGTTTTTACAGGGAAGAGTAAAGTAAAAGGGATGTCTGAACGCTGTGAAAGTAAAAATTTTTATGACCAAGTTATACAAGAGGGAAAATCTATTTTTATTACAAATTTGGATGATATTGATATTCCATTAGAACATAAAAACTTTGCCAATGCCTCTAAAAAGACAGCTGGATGGTTTGTACCGATACGAAATCAGCAACAGCAATCAATAGGGTTGTTTGCAATATTTTTAAAGCCTTATCCTAATGACAAAGAGTTTTTTGAAAACATGTTTAGTAAAATTGGTTCATTGGTGGCGTTAGCATATTCTTATGCAAAAACACAAAAAATGATATGGGATTTGGCCTATATGGATATTACTACTGGGCTACCTAATCGACACAGCTTCTTGAATAAGGTAGAGAAAGATAAAGAGCGTGGTCAATGTGGTTATATTAAAATCTTAAAACCTAGTGAATTTCATCAAATAGTTGAGCTATATGGTCGAGAAGCAGGAGATGAGCTATTAAGACAAATTGCTAAACGACTAAATGAAGAAAAAGATGAGTATAATGAATATATTGCTAGATTCACAAGCTCTAGTTTGATTCTTTTAAGTGTGACATCCCAAGCTACTTTTCAAAATTACGAGAAACGTATTAAAGAAATTATTCGTCAGCCTTTTATCATTGGTGGAAAGCACATTTTTATTACATTGAAAACAGGCATTGCTTTTTATAATGATGATATAAAAATTGCTGATGCAATTCGCTTTGCAGACAATGCCTTATCCTTTGCAGCTAATAAACCAGGTACCCATATGGAAATTTTCACGCAGGAAAGAAATGATGTCCTTGAACAGCAAATGACGGTGTTAAATCATTTGTCACAGGCATTAAAAAACAAGGAGATTTCTGTTAACTTACAGCCAAAGGTTGATTTACGTACCGGGGAAATCCAAAGTATTGAAGCGCTTGCCCGCTGGATTTCTCCAAAGCTTGGTTTTGTGTCACCAGCAGTTTTCATTCCTGTTGCAGAAAGTGCGGGGAAAGTGCGAGAAATTGATGTTCAAATATTAGAGATTGTTCTTTCATGGTTAGCCGAACGCAAGAAAATGGGTAAAAATTTAGTAAGGGTTGCAGTAAATATTTCGCCAGATCATTTTTATTATGTTCACTTTGTTCAAGATATTGTGAATTTAGTTCGAAAATTTGATATTGATCCAGAATATATCATATTAGAGGTGACTGAAAATATTGGCTTGGTCGATTTTCAATCAGCCTTCACCATCATTCAGGAGTTGAAGAGCTACGGGTTTAAAACATCAGTAGATGATTTTGGAACAGGATTTTCATCACTAAGCTATTTACAAAGGCTCCCGTTTACAGAATTAAAAATTGATCGAAGTTTTATCAATGCTATTAATGATGCTGCTACGCTTGCAATTGTCCGTTCTATTATACAATTAGCATTAAATCTAGGAATGACTTCAGTGGCTGAAGGTATTGAAAACGAGGAGCAGGTTGAAATATTACGTGCACTTGGTTGTACTGTGGGACAAGGCTATTTTTATTACAAACCTATGCCTATTGAGCAATTAGATAAAATACTAGATGAATAATCGCTCTTAGGTAACATTTTAGAAATGGAGTTGTCCCAAATTTAATTTTGAGACGACTCCTTTTTTCTGTTATACTAGGTGAGATAAAAATGAAATCCGAACGGTTAGGAGAGAATTCCTTTGAGCAAAGTATATGTATTTGATCATCCACTAATCCAACACAAGTTAACTTATATTCGTGATAAGAATACGGGAACAAAAGAATTTCGTGAGCTAGTTGATGAGGTAGCTACTCTTATGGCATTTGAAATTACTCGTGATATGCCAGTGGAAGAAATCGAAATTGAAACACCTGTCACTATAGCGAAAACAAAAGTTCTTTCTGGAAAAAAACTTGCGATTGTCCCAATTTTACGTGCAGGAATTGGGATGGTAGATGGTGTATTAAAGCTAATTCCAGCGGCAAAAGTAGGTCATATCGGTCTATATCGTGACCCAGAAACATTAAAGCCAGTTGAATATTACGCAAAGCTTCCAGCAGATGTTGAGGAACGTGATTTCATCATTGTAGATCCAATGCTTGCAACTGGTGGTTCAGCAGTGGAGGCTATTAACTCCCTGAAAAAACGTGGAGCGAAAAATATTAAATTTATGTGTTTAATCGCTGCGCCAGAGGGTGTAAAAGCAATTCAAGAAGAACATTCAGATGTGGATATTTATATTGCTGCTCTTGACGAAAAATTAAATGACCATGGCTATATTGTGCCAGGTTTAGGAGATGCAGGGGATCGCCTATTCGGTACGAAATAAGGTAGATCTCTAGTGTATGACTTTTTTAGGCAACTTATAAAACTTCAAAGCGTCCTTCAATATTGAAGGACGTTTCATCGTATGTTTAGGTGGCTCCCACTTGAAGTTCCGCTATTTCAGTAGGTGTTTGGACACCCACGGAAAAGTAACCAAGTCCACTCCATCATTTGCTGAATGAAGACAAATGCATTTCAACGGGGAAAAACACTTTTCATACAATAAAATAAAGGACGGTGCAAATCGTTTTGACGAAAAAATGGAAAGTAATGACGATTTTTGGTACAAGACCAGAGGCAATTAAGATGGCTCCTCTTGTATTAGAATTACAAAAACATCCTGAGCAAATAGAATCGATTGTGACTGTAACTGCTCAACATCGCCAAATGCTAGATCAAGTTTTAGAAACATTTAAAATCGTACCTGACTACGACTTAAATATTATGAAGGATCGTCAAACATTAATCGACGTGACAACGAATGCATTACATGGTTTAGATCAAGTCATGAAAGAGGCTAAGCCAGATATTGTTTTAGTACATGGCGATACAACGACTACTTTTGTTGCAAGTCTTGCAGCATTCTATAACCAAATTGCAATTGGTCATGTGGAGGCAGGGCTACGTACGTGGAATAAGTATTCACCTTATCCAGAGGAAATGAATCGACAATTAACAGGAGTCATGGCTGATCTTCATTTTGCACCGACTGAAGTATCAAAGAAAAATCTATTAGATGAAAATAAAAAATTAGAAACTATTTTTGTCACAGGTAATACAGCAATTGATGCATTAGCTACGACCGTCAGTGAACAGTATACACACCCTGTATTAGAGAAAATTGGTAAGGATCGCATGATTTTATTAACAGCGCATCGTCGTGAAAATCTGGGTGAACCAATGCGTCATATGTTCCGTGCAATTACGAGAATCTTATCCGAGCACGAAGATGTACAAGTTGTGTATCCGGTGCATATGAACCCAGCCGTACGTGAAATTGCTAATAACATTTTAGGGGATCATAAGCGCGTGCATTTAATTGAGCCGCTTGAAGTATTCGATTTCCATAATTTCGCGGCTAACTCTTATATGATACTTACAGATTCAGGTGGTATTCAGGAGGAGGCGCCTTCATTAGGGAAACCAGTTCTTGTGCTAAGAGATACTACAGAGCGTCCAGAAGGAATTGCGGCGGGCACTTTAAAGCTAGCAGGGACAGAAGAAGAAACAATCTACTCTCTTGCAAAGGAATTATTAGAAGATACAAATGCCTATGAAACCATGGCAAAAGCATCAAATCCTTACGGTGATGGACATGCCTCTGAGCGAATTGTAAAAGCTCTCTTAGATTTTTTGCATAAAAGCAAATAATATACTATTTTAATGAATAAAAATGAGTCTATTTTACCTAGTTTGATGGGTAGGCTAATTTACGAGCGAAATCCTGTCGTAAATTAGCTTTTTTTTGCATAATTCTAAAAATAAATTTTGAATCTATGAAATTTCATACACAAATTTGTCAACAATTTGACAAGAGTATAGTGGCTGTGAAGTTTTTCTCCTTTACTAATTGACTTCAAATACCTCCTATTGTATGCTTACAAAGGGTAAGAATGATAAGGGTTTCTATTCGTTGAAAGGCGTTGAAACACTTGTTATATCAAGTTTCTACTAAATTGACAGTTCAAAATAAAAGCTGTCGATTTGCAACGTTTTGTGCGTTTCGGTTTTTTACCGAAGTAGGTAAGGGGTGTAAGGCATTTTTTAGGGATTTACACCTGTAATTGAAATGACTCTCCCGTTACTATTCCGCTGTGAGTAGTGTTTTTCACTGCTCTTTTCTGATTTCACATGGTGGTCAGCAAACGTTTTCAATACTCGAAAAAATGATTCAGGAGATTACAACCAATGCTAGATTTGCATCACATTTTTGCTATGCAGAAGAGAGCGTTATTTTTTTTGCTCGCACTCTGCGCACTAGGTTGGGGCTTTACGCCTTATCAAACGGTTTTTGCGGGCATCGCAATCGGTGCATTCTTTGGTACGTATAATTTTTGGATTTTAGTTCGCCGTATGGAGAAGTTTGACAGGTCCATTAGTGAAGGGAAGAAAATAGGCTCACTTGGTACAGCGCTTCGCTTTGCATCAGGTGTGGCGGCAGTCGCTATAGCCATCTCGTTGCCAAACTATTTTCACTTAATTAGCACGGTCATAGGGCTAATGATTCCGTACGTTTTTCTCTTTGTCGAGAGAATTGTGTCACATGTAAGGAACCGCTAATGTGCTTAAAATTAGAAAGAGAGGTGAAAAAATAACAATGAATCACGAAGCTCCGTTATACCCTGTAGATTTAGGTTTTACAACATTAACATTTAACTTATCTACAGTGATGATGTTACTAGTTGCAGCAATTATCGTATTTCTAATTGCGTTCATTTCAACTAGAAGTTTAAAACTAAAGCCAACTGGGATGCAAAACTTTATGGAATGGATTATGGATTTCGTAAAGAATATCATCAAAAGCAACATGGACTGGAAAACTGGTGGGCGATTCCATATTTTAGGTATCACACTTATTATGTTTATCGCAGTATCCAACTTACTAGGTCTTCCATTCTCTATCATTTATAATGATAAGCTATGGTGGAAATCTCCAACAGCTGACCCAACAGTAACAATGACTCTTGCGACAATGATTTTATTAATGACGCACTACTATGGTATTAAAATGAAGGGTACAGGCCATTATGTTGGGTCATACTTCAAACCAATGGCATTCATGCTCCCATTAAAGCTTGTGGAGGAGTTTTCCAATACGCTAACTCTTGGTCTACGTCTTTACGGTAACATTTATGCTGGTGAGATTTTACTTGGCTTACTTGCTGGTTTAGCAATAACAGGTCCTATGGGCTTCATTGGAGCAATTGTTCCTATGATGGCATGGCAAGGTTTCTCAATTTTCATCGGCTTTATCCAAGCCTTTATCTTCACAATGTTAACAATGGTTTACATTGCTCATAAAGTGAGCGATGACCATTAATATAAAGCATATATCCTATGCTTAAACCACAAAAACAAACAATTCCAAGGAGGAAATTTTCAAATGACAGGTTCATTAGGTTTATTAGCAGCAGCAATCGCAATCGGTTTAGGTGCACTTGGTGCAGGTATCGGTAACGGTCTTATCGTTTCAAAAACAGTAGAAGGTATCGCTCGTCAACCAGAAGCACGTGGCGTTCTTCAAACTACAATGTTCATCGGGGTAGCATTAGTTGAAGCCCTACCAATCATCGCAGTAGTAATCGCATTCATCGTAATGAACAAATAATTCAGTTGTATACTGAATTCTAGTGGCGAAGCAGGAATCTCCAGATGAAACTTCGCCCTTCATTTTGGAACTGATAAAAGCTATGTGAAAATATAGCTTTTTAAAATAGGTAGTTTTTCAAGTTATTAAATAATGTTGAAGTCAAAGCTCTTGAAGGGAGTGAAACAATCGTGTTTTTAGATTATCTTGTACTAGGTGCCAGCGCTGGTGAAGGATTTAACAATGGTGACATCATCTCAACATTGGTTATCTTCTTATTATTAATGTTTTTACTGAAAAAGTTCGCTTGGGGTCCTCTTATGGGCATCATGCAACAACGTGAAGAATTAGTAGCTAGTGAAATCGAAGCAGCTGAAAAAGCGCGTAAAGATTCGCACCAATATTTAGAAGAACAAAAGAGCCTTCTTAAGGAAGCTCGTACGGAAGCACAATCGATTGTTGAAAGCGCTAAGAAGCAAGGCGAACTACAAAAAGAAGAAATTCTTACTGCAGCACGCAATGAAGCGAACCGCTTAAAAGAATCGGCTTTACGTGAAATTGAGTCTGAAAAAGAAAAAGCTATTGCAGCTGTACGTGATGAAGTCGTTTCATTATCTGTACTTGCAGCATCTAAAGTCCTTAGCAAAGAGATTTCTGAGGCAGACAACCGTGCTCTAATTGAAGAGACGATTGCGAAGGCAGGGGAAGCTCAATGAGTAATTCAACTGTAGCAAAACGTTATGCTCAAGCACTATTTGAATTAGCGCAACAAAAAAACATTCTTGCTGAAGTTGGGGCAGACTTAAACGAGCTTACAAAGGTTGTCAAAGAATCTCCTGATTTTTTAACACTTTTAAATGCTCCTAAGTTCTCTATCGAACGTAAAAAACAAATGCTAGCAGACATCTTTGCTGGTTCAACACCAGAGGTATTACACACAATTCAATTACTTGTTGAGAAAAAGCGTGTAAACGAAATCAAGCTAATTGCAAAAGAATATGCTGAGCTAGCTGCACAAGCACAAGGTACAGCAGATGCAACGGTATTCTCTACTCGTGAACTTTCTGCTGAAGAAAGCGCAAAAATTTCTGCAGTATTCGCGAAACTTGTTGGTAAACAATCATTAAACATTACAAACGAAATTGATCCATCACTTCTTGGTGGAATTCGTGTTCAAATCGGTAATCATATTTATGATAGCTCAGTAGCAAACAAACTTGAGCGCTTAAAACGTGAATTAATCGGTTAATAATTTAGAAATGTGAGAGGTGACATACATGGGCATCAAGGCTGAAGAAATCAGCAGTCTGATTAAACAACAGATTGAGAATTATGAATCTGAACTTAAAGTAAGCGAAGTTGGTACAGTTATCCGTATTGGTGACGGTATTGCTCTTGCTCATGGCCTCGACAACGCCATGGCTGGAGAGCTTTTAGAGTTCTCTAACGGTGTTATGGGTATGGCTCAAAACCTAGAAGAAGGTAACGTTGGTATCGTAATCTTAGGTCCATACACTGACATCAAAGAAGGCGATGAAGTTCGTCGTACAGGTCGTATCATGGAAGTACCAGTTGGTGAAGAACTAATTGGCCGTGTTGTAAACCCACTTGGTCAACCAGTGGATGGACAAGGTCCTATCAACACTACAAAATCTCGTCCAATCGAAAGTCCTGCTTTCGGTGTAATGGCTCGTAAATCAGTACACGAACCACTACAAACTGGTATTAAAGCGATTGACGCATTAGTACCAATCGGTCGTGGTCAACGTGAGTTAATCATTGGTGACCGTCAAACTGGTAAAACATCAGTAGCTATCGATACAATTCTTAACCAAAATGACCAAAACATGATTTGTATCTATGTAGCAATCGGTCAAAAAGAATCTACTGTACGTGGTGTAGTAGAAACGCTTCGTAAAAATGGTGCTTTAGATTATACAATCGTTGTGACAGCTTCTGCTTCTCAACCAGCTCCATTACTTTTCCTAGCACCATTAGCTGGTGTATCTATGGCAGAAGAATTCATGTTACAAGGTAAACACGTGTTAATCGTGTATGATGATCTTTCAAAACAAGCATCAGCTTACCGTGAACTTTCACTTCTTCTACGTCGTCCTCCAGGTCGTGAAGCTTACCCTGGTGACGTTTTCTACTTACACAGCCGCTTACTTGAACGTGCTGCGAAGTTAAATGAAACATATAAAAATGGTTCGATTACAGCTCTTCCATTCGTTGAGACACAAGCTGGGGATATTTCTGCATACATCCCAACAAACGTAATCTCAATCACTGATGGACAAATTTTCTTACAATCTGACTTATTCAACTCAGGTGTACGTCCTGCGATTAACGCTGGTCTTTCAGTATCACGTGTAGGTGGATCTGCTCAAATTAAAGCGATGAAAAAAGTTGCTGGTACGCTACGTCTTGACTTAGCAGCATTCCGTGAGCTTGAATCATTCGCTCAATTCGGTTCAGATTTAGATAAAGCAACACTTGCTAAACTTGAGCGTGGTAAACGTACGGTTGAAGTTCTTAAACAAGACCTTAACAAACCACTTAAAGTTGAAAAACAAGTGGCGATCCTTTATGCATTAACTAAAGGTCATTTAGATGATATTCCAGTACAAGATATCGTTCGTTTTGAATCTGAATTCTTAAGCTGGTTAGATACAAACCACACAAACGTTTTAGATCATGTTCGTACTACAAAAGAACTTGCTCCTGATGCGGATTACGTAGCAGCTTTAACTGAGTTCAAAAAAACTTTCGCTAAATCAGAATAAGTTCGAGCTAGTCACTTGATTAAAAAACAAAAGGTGGTGAAATACCAGTGGTAAACTTACGCGAAATAAAAGGTCGTATTACTTCTACAAAGAGCACGAAGCAAATTACGAAAGCGATGCAGATGGTTTCTTCTTCAAAGTTACGTCGTGCAGAGCAAAACGCTAAAGCTTACGTTCCTTACATGGAAAAAATCCAGGATGTAGTTGGCGCGATTGCTTCCGGGACAAAAGACAGTGGACATCCAATGTTAACTGCTCGTCCTGTTAAGAAAACAGCTTACTTAGTCATTGGTTCTGACCGTGGACTTGCAGGTGCTTACAACTCAAGTATTCTGCGTCAAGTACAGCGTACAATTAACGAACGTCATAGATCAAAAGACGAGTACGTTATTTTAGCTGTTGGACGTGTTGTTCGTGACTACTTTGTGAAACGTGATCATAATGTTATCAGCGATGTTGTCGGTCTTCCAGACCAGCCAACCTTTGCTGATATTAAAGAAATCGCTCGTAATGCTGTTGGTATGTTCATTGATGGTACATATGATGAACTTTATATGTACTACAATCACTTTGTCAGCGCTATTGCCAGCGAAGTGACGGAGAAAAAACTTCTTCCATTAACAGATATTGCACCTGCAAGCGGTAATGCCTCATATGAATTTGAGCCATCGGGCGAAGCAATTCTTGAAGTATTACTGCCACAATATGCGGAAAGCTTAGTGTACGGGGCATTATTAGATGGAAAAGCAAGTGAACATGCTTCTCGTATGACGGCTATGAAAAATGCAACAGATAACGCATCTGATCTTATTTCAGATCTATCATTGCAATACAACCGTGCACGTCAAGCGGCGATTACACAAGAAATTACAGAAATCGTTGGTGGAGCTGCAGCCTTAGAATAGGCCAGCTTCCCAATGTCGTATAAGAATACGATAGGAGGGTACACAGTAATGAATAAAGGACATGTTATTCAAGTAATGGGTCCAGTTGTTGATGTAAAATTCAGCAATGGTCAATTACCAGCAATCTATAACGCATTATCAGTTAAGATTGAACGTCCTAATGAAGAACCAACAATTCTTGCATTAGAAGTTGCGCTTCATTTAGGTGATGATTCTGTTCGTACAATTGCGATGTCATCTACTGATGGCTTACAACGTGGAGCAGAAGTTACAGACTCAGGAAAAGCAATCTCAGTACCAGTTGGTGAAGTTACGCTAGGTCGTGTATTCAACGTACTTGGAGAAGTAATTGACTTAGGTGAAGAGATTCCAGCAGATGCACGTCGTGATTCAATTCACCGTGAAGCACCATCTTTCGAGAATCTTTCAACTTCAGTTGAAATTCTTGAAACAGGTATTAAAGTAGTAGACTTACTTGCACCATATATCAAAGGTGGTAAAATCGGTCTGTTCGGTGGTGCCGGTGTTGGTAAAACAGTATTAATCCAAGAATTAATTAATAACATCGCACAAGAGCACTCAGGTATCTCTGTATTCGCTGGTGTAGGTGAGCGTACTCGTGAAGGGAACGACTTATTCTTCGAGATGAGCGATTCAGGTGTTATTAAGCAAACAGCGATGGTATTCGGTCAAATGAACGAACCACCTGGTGCACGTATGCGTGTAGCGTTAACTGGTCTTACAATGGCAGAATACTTCCGTGATGAACAAGGCCAAGACGTACTTTTATTCATCGACAACATCTTCCGTTTCACACAAGCAGGTTCTGAGGTTTCTGCCCTGTTAGGTCGTATGCCTTCTGCGGTAGGTTACCAACCAACACTTGCAACTGAAATGGGTAAATTACAAGAACGTATCACATCTACGAACAAAGGATCTGTAACTTCTATCCAAGCGATTTACGTACCAGCCGATGACTATACTGACCCGGCTCCAGCAACAACTTTCGCCCACTTAGATGCAACTACTAACCTTGAGCGTAAATTATCTGAAATGGGTATCTACCCAGCGGTTGACCCACTAGCTTCGACTTCTCGTGCATTATCACCTGAAATCGTTGGTGCTGAGCATTACGCTGTAGCTACTGGCGTACAACGTACAATCCAACGTTACCGTGAATTACAAGATATCATTGCTATCTTAGGTATGGATGAATTATCTGATGAAGATAAACAAACAGTAGAACGTGCTCGTCGTATTCAATTCTTCTTATCTCAAAACTTCCACGTTGCGGAACAATTTACTGGTCAAAAAGGTTCTTATGTACCTGTTAAAGAAACTGTTCGCTCATTCAAGGAAATCCTTGATGGCAAATGGGATCACCTACCAGAAGATGCTTTCCGTCTAGTTGGTTCTATTGATGAAGTAGTTGAAAAAGCGAAAAGCATGGGCGTAGAGGTTTAATACTAGGGACGAGGAGGAAAAAATATGAAGACAGTTCAAGTCAATATTGTCACTCCCGACGGCCCAGTATACGATTCTGAAGTATCAATGGTAATCGCTAAAACAACTTCTGGAGAAATCGGTGTTCTTGCTGGCCATATTCCTATGGTTGCTCCACTAGCAATTGGTGCTGTGAAGCTTAAAAAAGAAAACGGTTCTACTGAAATTGTAGCTGTAAGCGGTGGTTTCATTGAAGTTCGTCCAGAAAAGATTTCAATTTTAGCTCCTTCTGCTGAAGTTGCTGAAAACATCGATGTTCAACGTGCAAAAGAAGCCGTTAAACGTGCTGAAGGACGTCTTCAAAGTAAACAAGACAACATTGATTTCAAACGTGCTGACCTAGCATTAAAACGTGCGTTGAATCGTATCAACGTTCATGAGGGTAATATCTAATTCAAATTTTAACGGGCAGATTCAACATCTGCCCGTTTTTTAACATTATTCAGTGTTTTGAGCAAGTGAGATAAATGACGCTTAATGAATATGGAGGGATTACAATGGAATTATATGAATCGATAGGACAAGAAGCTTTGTTAGGTATTTTATCTCATATTTTTTTTGTCGCTATTACTTTTTATGCACTACAAGCCTTTATGCTTGAGAAAATATTCAAGAAAAATAAAGTATTTCAAATTCAGTTGATCTATATATTATTGAGTATTGCGATTGGAACAACTGTTTCGAATTTTTTCCTCCAAGTGTCAAATTGGTCAGGTAAGCTCCCTTATTTATTTTAATATATTATATAGCCCCTTATTACTAACCTAAAATGAAGAAAATGAATATACATATTTCACAGGGCTTTATAATAAAAATGTAATCCCTGCATAAAATCGGCAGTAATTTTTCTATACAGAAAGCTTTGTCAGGTAGATCCCATCTCAAGATTTAAGTGAAGTTGGGGATCAATAGCCTGTAAAAGCCCTATTGAGGCCAACACGATGTTGGTCACACAAGCGTTTCTTGCAGGATGAGAGTACTGAGCTCGTGTTAATCTACAGCATTCAAGGGGATTAAGTAAAACCTCTACTGATTGTAGTTTCACTTATGTGGTCCTTTGAAATATGTAAAAAATATGGATTATTAATTTTAATAGATGTTGTTTTTTGTTCATAAATCTTTGGGTATGTATTAGAAAATAACGCTTTCGTTCTATGTTATTGGTCATTCACAAAATAAAATTTCATGCGTACAATAAATAAATAGCAAAATATTAATGAATGGCTTAAAATAGTGATTTTGATGCTTGAATGAGCGTTAGAAAAGTTGTACTATAGAGTTGTTTGTTTACTGATTATGACATTATACTTCTTTTTTAAAATAAAATTTTAATAGCTTAATAGATTAAATTCGGAGGGACATAGGGTGGAAAAAATAATAGTGACTGGTGGCCAAAAGCTACAAGGAAAAGTACGTGTAGAGGGCGCAAAAAATGCAGTGTTACCAATCCTAGCGGCGGCTTTACTTGCTTCTGAAGGAGAAAATGTAATTAAGGAAGTCCCTAACTTAGCAGATGTCTTTACAATAAATGAAGTACTTAAAAGTTTAAATGCAGCAGTTACATATATACCAGAAGACAACGCAGTATATATAGATGCAACAAAAGAACTTTCCAGTGAGGCCCAATTTGAATATGTAAGTAAAATGCGTGCATCTATTTTAGTAATGGGTTCCTTACTTGCTCGCAATGGCTATGCTCGGGTTGCTTTGCCAGGAGGCTGTGCAATTGGTTCTCGCCCAATCGAATTGCATTTAAAGGGCTTTGAAGCAATGGGTGCGAAAATATCATTTGGTCACGGATATGTAGAGGCAAAAGTAAATGGCCGTTTAAAAGGAGCAAATGTGTATTTGGACTTCCCTAGTGTTGGTGCTACAGAAAATATTATGACAGCTGCATCATTGGCACAGGGAACAACTGTAATTGAAAATGCAGCGAAAGAGCCTGAAATTGTAGATCTGGCAAACTTTATTAACAGTATGGGTGGTCGCGTTATCGGCGCAGGTACCAATACCATCCGTATTGAAGGTGTCGAAACATTATATGGAACAGAGCATCATATTATTCCTGATCGTATTGAAGCTGGCACATTTATGGTTGCAGCAGCCATTACCAAAGGGGATGTGACGATTGAAAACGCAGTCCCTGAGCATATGACAGCATTAATTGCTAAAATGCGTGAAATGGGCGTTGAAATTATCGAATTAGATGAAGGCATACGTGTACGAGTTCCCGATAAATTAAAGGCTGTGGATATAAAAACAATGCCACATCCAGGATTCCCTACAGACATGCAATCACAGATGATGGCTTTAATGCTAACTGCTGAAGGTACGAGTATTATTACGGAAACTGTCTTTGAAAATCGTTTTATGCATGTTGAGGAGTTCCGTCGCATGAATGCGGGTGCTAAAATCGAAGGGCGCTCTGTCTTTATTGAGGGACCTGTAAATCTTCAAGGTGCTGAGGTCATGGCAACAGATTTACGAGCTGCAGCTGCTCTTATTTTAGCTGGCCTTGTATCTGAAGGCGTGACACGTGTGACAAAACTTCATCACTTAGATCGTGGTTATGTAGATTTCCATGAGAAATTGGCTGCACTTGGTGCTCATATCGAACGTGTACCAGTTGAAGATGTTGTAATGAAAGAGAAATCTACAATGGAATTACCAACAAACTAAATAGTTGATTGATACCCTATGACTATAAGCATAGGGTTTTTTTATTGAAGGATCAGGAAGCCATTTGGAAGACAAAATAGCTCATTATGTACTTAAAAATAGTAATTCTCAATAACCTACTCAATATTGTTTTGCTAAGGTTCACATATTTAGAAGAATTCTAGCATATTATTCCTTATGAAAAAATGGATAATGAGTGTTGGTATCATTTGTTTGATTGGGTCATTATATGTACTTCCTGTGGCATTTAGTGAAAGACGTGCAACTGAGGAATCAGTCCAAACCACAGACAATGCTTGTGAAATATTTATAGAAGTGGAGGGACAACAGGAGAAAATCCCTTTAGAAACATATGTTACGGGTGTAGTAGCTGCTGAAATGCCTGTTTCATTTAAAAAAGAGGCGTTAAAGGCACAGGCCATTGCAGCAAGAACTTATGCATTAAAATCGACAAATTACGGTAGAGAAGCAATTGCTCCCACAGTTGCTAGACAAGTCTTTTATAACAAAGAGCAAAGAAAAGCGAATTGGACTAGCAATTTCCCAGGAAATGAAAAGAAAATTGTCGAGGCGATTAATGAAACGAAAGGACAAGTTCTTCTTTATAATAATCAATTAATCACAGCTATGTTCCATTCTACCAGTAACGGTAAAACGGAAAGTGCCTATGGTTATAGTGGTAATGATCTTCCATATTTGCAAAGCGTAGCAAGTATGTCTGATCAATCCTCTCCAAAATACTCTGCGGTCAAGGAATGGACATTAGCAGAGTGGAATACAATCTGGCCTGATAAATGGCAGGTAAGTGATTTCTCTCGCATCCAGTATTTTTTTAATGATTCAGGACGAGTTGAACGTTTACAGCTAGGTAAAAATGTATGGTCAGGACGAGAGGTTCGAACACTTTTGCAAATACCATCTACTGATTTTAATATTTCCTATGATACTAATACAGGAAAAATACAAGTAAGTACGAAAGGATATGGTCATGGCGTAGGGATGAGTCAATATGGAGCTGAGGCAATGGCAAGTGAAGGAAAAACTGCTGACGAAATTTTACACTATTATTATCAGGATATTGAGATAAAAAAGATAGATGCATGTTTAAAATAACTTCTAGTTGTTCACACTGCAACTAGAGGTGATGAAAATGAGAGAGGATAAAAATAGTAAAACTTCTCAAAAACAAAATGAAAAAGGTCAATTACAGAAGAAACCTTGGTTTTGGCCAGCAGTTTATGCTGGTGGTGCACTTATGCTAGCAGGTATGTTATTTGGTTACAATAGTCTCGTATCAAAGGTAGAAGAGGCTCCATTACCAGATTTGGCAGAAGTAGATCCAGGTCCTGTAGTTGAAACAAATGCTCGTGCAGAAACAATGAAGTACCCATTCAAAGAAGCAAATCTTAGTAAAGTACAAGTTTTACAAGAATTTTACGAAGTAGAGGCAAATGCAGAGGCACGTGAAAATGCACTAATGGTATTTAATCAAACATTTACAACGTCATCTGGTATTTCTCTTGCTATGAATGGTGAAGAATTCGAAGTACTAGCTGCTCTAAGTGGTAAAGTACTAGAAGTAAAGCTAGATGCATTTACAGGCAATAAAATTGTTATTGAGCATGCAGATGGTAAGCAAACACATTATAGCTCAGTAAAAGATATTGCTGTAAAAGAAGGCGATGAAGTTACACAGGGTCAGGTATTAGGAAAAGCGACTGACAATGAGTGGAATCAAGCAGCAGGCGTTCACTTACATTTCGAAGTACTTGAAAACGGAAAATATGTGAATCCGAAAAAATCACTAGCCTTTTAAAATAGGAAAAATCAGCTGCCACAATGACAGTTAAAGATATTTATGATATATGAAAACTTACTGTCAATTGATGCAGCACAAATCATCAGCAATTTATCGAGAAAGTGTAAAACGTGTTCTGAATAGCTTTGTCCTTACATAAGGTGAAGAAATGCGCATACGTGCATCTGATGCCAAAGCCATTTTGTGAAATTGTGTGGAAAGGACGAAGAACGTGCACGAGCACATTCGGAAGCGCTGCATACGCCTCGGTGAATTATTGATTGAGACGCGTGAGACTGTGCGTGTCCTCGCGAAAATGACAGGTTATTCAAAAAGTACGGTGCACAAAGACTTAACAGAGCGATTGCCAACAATTCATGAAGGATTAGCAGAGCAGGTGAAGGAAATTCTCGCCTACCATAAGGCCGTACGTCATATTCGCGGAGGAGAGGCAACAAAAAACAAGTGGAAAGAAAGAGCGAGTCAAGAATGATTCGTTCTTTTTTTGTGGTTAAAAAGAAGGAGATGGAACCATTAAAAGATTATTTTAAACGTATTATTGTTTTCTAGAATTGTTCATATAATTTAAAGAAAACAGCCACATTCACTAAATTTAGGTGAAATTACCAATAGTGTATGATAAAATATTCTAGATAAAGAGATAAAGTGAAGCTTCAATCAGTGTGGATTATCCTCATCTCACACTGATTCTTAGGTGAACGAACCGAACTATTACGGGCAGTTGATTTCCCAATTATATGATTTACTTGACTTACGTCTGGAAGTGGGAGTCTACTGTCCGTTTATGCGGGATAAAAATGAACGTTATGTAGTGGGAACTGGCGGGAAGGAGAAATTATAGAATGTTTTCGAAAGATATTGGCATTGACTTAGGAACTGCAAATGTATTAATCCACGTTAAAGGTAAAGGAATTGTTTTAAATGAACCATCTGTAGTGGCGATTGATAAAAAAACAAATAAAGTATTAGCAGTAGGGGAAGAAGCCCGCCAAATGGTAGGGCGCACGCCAGGTAACATTACTGCAATTCGACCATTACGCGATGGTGTTATTGCAGACTTTGATGTTACTGAAGCGATGCTAAGACATTTTATCAATAAATTAAACTTAAAGGGATTCTTAACGAAACCACGTATTTTAATTTGTTGTCCAACTAATATTACTAGTGTCGAGCAAAAAGCTATCCGTGAGGCAGCAGAAAAATCTGGTGGTAAAAAAGTATATTTAGAGGAAGAGCCAAAAGTCGCTGCTATTGGTGCAGGAATGGATATTTTTCAACCGAGTGGCAATATGGTAGTGGATATTGGTGGTGGAACAACAGATATAGCAGTTCTTTCAATGGGAGATATCGTAACAAGTGAATCCATTAAAGTTGCAGGTGACGTTTTTGATAATGATATATTACAATATATTAAAAAAGAATATAAATTACTAATTGGTGAACGTACTGCTGAAGCAATAAAAATGACAATTGGTACCGTATTTAAGGGCGGTAGAAATGATTCCATGGATATCCGTGGTCGTGACATGGTGACAGGTCTCCCACGCACAATAACGATTCAATCAGAGGAAATTGAACGTGCTTTACATGAATCAGTAGCTATGATTGTTCAATCTGCAAAAAATGTTCTAGAAAAAACGCCACCAGAGCTATCAGCTGATATAATTGATCGTGGAGTTATTATTACTGGCGGTGGTGCATTACTACATGGTATGGACCAGCTCTTAATTGAAGAGTTAAAGGTACCTGTTTTCATTGCAGAGCAACCAATGGATTGTGTAGCAATTGGTACAGGCATTATGCTTGAAAATATTGATCGAGTGCCTGCATCCTTATAAAAATAAAATGAGGTGATTCCTTTGTTTAAAGGGTTCTATACAGTTGCAACGGGTATGATTGCACAACAAAGACGAACAGAATTATTAACAAATAATTTATCAAATGCGAATACACCAGGATTTAAAGCGGATCAATCAACAATTCGTTCATTCCCAGACATGCTAATGTCAAGTGTCGGAAATACGAATGCAACTGCCAAGCAACAAATGGGCTCTCAATATATGAGTCAAGTGGGAGCATTAAATACTGGGATTTATATGCAAGAAACATTGCCAAACTACATACAGGGTCAAATCTATAATACAGATTTTTCAACAGATATGGCCTTGATCGATGGATACTTACCGCAAAATGAAGAGGGCATCACCGGGTCTATTTTCTTCCGTTTAGCACATCCAGATGGTGGAGAGGCATATACACGAAATGGGAATTTTACGTTGGATGGTCAAGGCAATTTAGTCAATGCACAGGGACTGTATGTTTTATCAGATACTGGCCAACGCATCCAGCTTCCAAATGATGATTTTCGTCTAGATGAGACCGGAGCGATTTACGTCAATGAGCAGCAAGTAGCACGTGTTGGCGTATCATTTGCGGCTAATCCGAACATGCTACGTAAACAAGATAATGGCTTAGTTCGAACAGAGAATGGAGAAAACTTGCCTACTGCTTATGGTGCTAACGGTGTCGCATTTTCACTTCGTCAAAATTATCTTGAGCGTTCAAACGTAGATTCTGGTCGCACGATGACAGATTTAATGACAGCTTATCGCGCATTTGAAGCCAATCAAAAGGTGCTACAGGCTTATGATCGAAGCATGGAAAAGGCTGTCAATGAAATCGGAAAAGTATAATATGCGAACTGGAGGCGTTAGAGAATGCTACGTACAATGATTACTGCAACAAATACAATGGGACAATTACAAAATAAATTAGATACGATTAGTAATAACATTGCTAATAGCAACACACATGGCTATAAGACAAAAGAGGCTTCTTTCAACGAGCTTCTTTATCAGCAGTTTAATAATGACAAGCAAGATCGTGCAGAGCGTCTATCTCCGCTAGGTATTCGATACGGTTCGGGTGCAATGCTTGGACAAATACAATCAAATGAAAAGCAAGGCTCATTACAAACAACAAACCGAGATTTAGATTTAGCTTTCAATAAAGCAAAACAATATTTCAATATTTTAATGCCAGATGGTGAAAATGGTACAAAAACAGTGTATACTCGTCAGGGTGACTTTTATTTATCACCATTAAATAATGGAACAGTAATGGTTGTGAATGCAGATGGATATCCATTAGCTAATGCTACAGGACAAGCTATTACATTACCGGATAATGTAAAAAACTTTGCTGTACGTAATGGAGGCGTCTTAGAGGCTTCCTATCCAAATGGAGATATTATCCGTACAGATTTAGCCGTGACAGAATTTCAAAAGCCACAGCTAATGGAGCACATTTCAGGCCAGTATGTTGGATTGCCAGATAATCTCGCTCAACTGGGATATACGCAAGCTGAGGTCGTTACCGAATTACAAGGTGCAAATCGCCAGCTGATTGGCATGCAAAGTGGTACGCTAGAAATGTCGAATGTAAATCTTTCAAAGGAAATGACGGATTTAATTCAAACACAGCGCTCTTATCAATTCAATGCAAGAGCTGTAACATTAGCAGATCAAATGCTTGGGCTTATTAATGGCATTCGCTAGTAAATCCATGATTACTGTTTAGTAGGAATGAAGAGGAGTACAATCTATGACAAACGATTCACGTCGACGTTCTGTGCCGACAAAAGAAACCGATACGCCACCAGAAGAGAAGGAACGCCGCTCAAATGGAGAGCGACGAGAGGTTCGATGGGTGCAAATACGGCTGATTCCGATTTGGCTACGCGTTGTACTTGTTCTCGTATTAGTCGTTGTTGCCGCAGTTTTAGGTGCAATATTTGGCTACAGTGTTATTGGACAAGGGCAAGCTATGGATGTATTTAAAACAGAAACATGGCAGCATATATTTGATATTATGAATGGTAAAGAATAAATTTTATTCTTTACCATCCTTTATGTTTACATACTTTATTAATAATTGAGGGGGAAAAGAAATGTTATCAGCAGAGCAAATTCAAGCGATTTTACCACATCGTTATCCTTTTTTATTTGTTGATCGTATTGTTGAATTAGAAGAGGGAAAACGTGCAGTAGGTTTAAAAAATGTATCTATCAATGAGGATTTTTTCAATGGACACTTCCCAGGCTATCCTGTAATGCCTGGTGTTTTAATTGTTGAGGCGCTAGCACAAGTTGGTGGTGTTGCATTATTAAATGCGGAAGAATTCAAAGGTCGCTTAGCCTTCTTAACAGGTGTGGATAAATGCCGTTTCAAACGTCAGGTAGTACCTGGGGATCAGCTTCGACTGGAAGTAGAATTTGTTAAACTAAGAGGTGCAATGGGCAAAGGTCACGGTGTAGCAACAGTTGATGGAGAGCTGGTTTGTGAAGCAGATATTCTATTTGCTATAGGACCTGAACAGCCAAAATAGGCTTAATTTGCATTTATAGGCTAAAAGTTATAAAATATTTATGTCGAATCATGTCCTTACTGTTAATTTTTTTTAGCAGTTTATTTATGTTCTAAAATGCGATGGCGTATGAGCGATTGTAAATTGAAATACATGTAATTTTAGGTTTTTTAAAACGTAGGAGGATTATATAGATGTATAAGGATCTGTCTTCAGGTGTTAAAATTAGCATTACGCGTTCGATTTCAACATCTTTTGAATCATACTTAGCAAGTATTGGTTGGGATGAAAAGCGTTTCTCTATGGAAGACTTCATTGCTAGCTGGCAGACTTATTTTCAAGAGAATGCCGCATGGATTGAAAAAATTCCAGCAAATGTTTTGCTGAGCACTGAATTTCATGAAGAAATGGCGCAAAAAATCGATGAAGTAATTGCGAAAATTTTAAATGAAGAGCCCACAGCTAAGCAAATCGAAACAATCGAGGCATTGCAAAAAGAGCTAGGTACAAAATATACGTATGACTGTAAAGCAGAAGCAGCTTTCATTGAACAATTGTTAAAAGAAAAACAAAAATAGTTTTTACGAAAATCGGATAGTTCCCTCCTTTCCCGGGCAATCTATGTAGGATCACAAATGCACCTGTTGTATTTGCTGACATAGCACCCAAGAAAGGAGGTTTTTAATATGTGGAAAATGTCATTTTTGACTATTCTTTTTGCTACGCTATTCCTTGGAGGATGTAACTGGGGAAACAGAGCGGTTGAAGAAAGACCTGTGGAGAACGTTAAAAACGATGTTCGCCGAGGTGTTGACAGGGTAGAAGATGTGGTAGAACCAGCTCGAAGACATGATGTTTACGATCGTAATGTGAATGGTGTTGAGCGACGTGGTACAGTTAACGAATCTACTGTAATACCTGAAGCTACAGCACCAGGTACAAACGCAGATTTAAACGGTACAAATGGCTATGACAACGTACCAAATGCAAATGGCGTTGAACGAAAAAACAATGTTATAAAAGAAAATGTTGTGGAAGAAAAAGTAGACGTTCGTGAGCGTAACAACATGAATACGCGATAATAATAAAAAGAGTGTATCCAGAAATGGAACACTCTTTTTTTACAGTTAAAATAGATCGAAAAAATAACGGTGCAATTAGACAGCAACGTTAATTTAATCATTTTTAAGTTTTGGACGTTCTTTCATATCATGGGAGAAGCGATCAAGTAAATTATCTAAAGAAACGCCTTCCGCTAGAAGTTCAGCTAATAATTGTTCTGCATATTTTGAACGTTTTGTTTTAAGTTTACCCTTTAAGAGCACAGAAATATGTTCTCCGATTTCTTGAACAGTATGTACGGCAACCTGAAAAGGAGCAGGCTCATTATCTGGAAATGAAATTACAGCACGCACATTAAAGACAGCAGCTTTTTCTAATAGATGTTGAAAAGTTGAACGATATTGTCTATCCATAAACAGTTCAAGAATCCATGATTGATGGCTGTTTTCCTGATTAATAATAATGCCATCGACTAAAGGAAATGTTTGTATGCCATCTTTTGTGACAAGGTCAAAGGAAAGCATTTTAAATGTTTTCATTATGTATAATCCTCCTAAGTCTGTCATCTTTATTAGTATAACACATTCAATTGGGCCATGTGATGATGAGGCCTTTGCTTTGCTCCTAGCCAATAATGAAAAAGAAAAAACTGTGAAATTTCATATTTCTTGAAATAGCATTTGCTATTACAATCAAAAGCATTCAGCCAATAAATTAATTTGATTTTTGCAAAAGAAAACGGCTAATATAACCAATTTATGATTAAAAACAAAAGGAAATGATAAAAACCGACTTTTGCCAATTCAGTATACGTCCTTGTAAGATGAGAACATCAAAAGTGAAGGAGGTGAATTGATGAATCAAGTCGGACTGGTTGGAAGATTAACAAAAGATCCTGTGTTACGACACTTATCTGAGAATCGCGTGCAAACACATTTTTCTTTAGCCATTAATCGCAATTACAAAAACAATCGTGGGGAAGTAGATGCTGACTTTATTCTTTGTACAGTATGGGGAAGACTTGCAGAGCATATCGTCAAATATTGCGGGAAAGGCTCATTAATTGGAGCAAATGGCCGTATCCAATCAAGGTCATTTGTAAATGAACAAAGTACGAAGATTTTTATAACAGAGGTAGTCGTTGAAGAGGTCCGATTTTATCACCTTAAGCCAAGAGACAGTGACGAGACTATTGTACCCACAAAGCTGTCTGATGAACAGGAAGGCTTGAAGGATTTTGTGTTACCAGAGGCAGAGGCTGTATTACCAGTAGTTTAGCAGTATGCCAAGTGTTACATACGGGGCAAGTGATAATGTTCTGATCCGCCATTCTCCTAAATTTGCTTGCACCGTAATGCATGAAGAAAAGAAAGGAATGATGTATACCTATTATTGAAGTTCATTGCTGAAGACCGCACAGCGATGAGTATTTTACAACTTAATAAATGTATGAAGTAAGCAGGAAAAGAAGTAATCAAATTGTCCACTGATATTCTCAAAACTAAAAGAGCGCCAAGAACATTTTTGCTCTTGGCGCATCTAAATAATTAAAAATCAAGTGTCATTAATGCTCGAAGCTCATCATCTTCAAGTTCAGTTAACCACTGACTTGATTGAATTAATTCTTCTGATAATGCAGATTTCTGCACCAGCATTTTATCAATTTTTTCTTCAATTGTTCCAATCGTCACAAACTTATGCACTTGCACAAATTGTGTTTGGCCAATTCGATATGCACGATCTGTCGCTTGATTTTCCACAGCGGGGTTCCACCAGCGATCTGCATGTAAAACATGATTTGCAGCAGTTAAATTCAGCCCTGTTCCACCTGCTTTTAAGGAGAGGATAAATATAGGGAAATCTCCTGCCTGAAAAGCCTCAACTAAGCGATCTCTCTGTTGCTTAGGCATTGCGCCAGTTAAAAATGGTGCATCAACGTTATATAGCTCGCTAAAGCAGTGCTGGAGTAATTGACCCATTCCTATATATTGTGTAAAAATGAGACACTGCTCCCCATTGTCCACGATTTCTGCTGCCATTTGCACGATACGCTCTAATTTGGTAGAGCGTGTTAGCATTGTTTCAGCATCCTCGAAAGGTTCTTTTAAATACAAGGCAGGATGATTACATAATTGCTTTAATTTACTGAGCATCTTTAAAACGCGCCCTTTTTTCTGAAAGCCTGTTAATTGCTCAAGCTGATCGAGCGTTTCTAGAATATATCCTTCATAGAGAGACGCTTGCTCAGTTGTTAATGGGCAATAAGCATGAGATTCTTGTTTATCTGGTAAATTAAGCTGTAAATTCGGGTCCCTTTTTGTACGACGCAATAAGAAAGGCTGTATTTTTGCACGTAGCTTTTGTTTATGAGACTCTGAATCATCTCTTTCAATTGGTAAAATAAATTCTTCATTAAAACGACCAAAGCTACCAAGGTATCCCCTATGAATAAAGTCAAATATTGCCCAAAGCTCAGATAAACGGTTTTCAACAGGCGTTCCTGTTAGTGCAATATGGTGAGCACCATGTAATTTACGGATCGATTTTGATTGTAATGTCTGCATATTTTTAATATTTTGCGCCTCATCAAGTACAACTGTTGCCCAATTCATTTCTTGCAAAAAATTTGCATCCTGTGAAACGGTACCATAAGTTGATAAAATCACATGTGGTTTATCTCTTTCCACTAGCTGTTTAAATACATCCTCCTTTGCTCGATTGGCCTGATAATGTGTATGCACAATTAAAGAAGGCGCAAAGCGGGCAATCTCCTTTTGCCAGTTACCCAGTACTGACGTAGGACAAATGATAATAGAGGGCTTTGTAAGATCGGCTGTTTCATATAGATGAAGCAAATAAGAAATAAGCTGAACCGTTTTTCCAAGACCCATATCATCAGCTAAGCATGCACCAAAGCCCTGTTCACGCATAAAGACAAGCCATTCAAAGCCCTCCTGTTGATAGGGCCGTAATTCAGTCTGTAATGTTGAAGGAGCTGGTACTGTTGGAAGACCCTTTTTCTCCTGAAGCTGCCCCATATAGGATTTAAGGGATTGCTGTAACTCGAATGCAAAAATTGGATCATCTCGCATTTCATCATCAGCTTCCTCTTCTTCAGGGGGGGAAGATAAGCTTTCTGGCAGCTCACGGAAGAGTAATTCACGAACTGTCCAACTCTCATCCTCTGCTTGCTGCATCAGTGCTCGCATTTCCTGCATCCAGTTTGCATCCACTCGAAACCATTCGGTACCAATACGAATAAATTCACGTTTTTCATCTACAAGCTTTTTAAATTGTTCAGGTGAAATGGATTGTCCATTCATTGAAAATTGCCATTTAAATGTTAAGATATCATCTAGCCCAGCTACCCTTTTGGTTGCTACATTACTAGTACTCACACGTACACGGATTTTGGATTGCTTTAAATCCTTAAGCCAAGCGGGAAGTACCACCTCATAGCCCAGTGCCTGTAATCTAGCCAGATCCTCACGTAAAAAAGTTCGTACTTGTAAATCCTCTAACATCACCCGGATAAAAATATCACTACGTAACTCTTCTAAGGAAAGAAGCTCAGCAATTTGGGCTTGCTGCTGTTCAATGTCCTCAGCGAATATCTGCCATTTTACAGGTAGGGCTTCAACTATTGGATGAGACTGCTTACGAATGGCAGGTGTCCAATAGTTTTTAGTTGTAGCAGTGCTAAGGACCGTTTCTAAAAGCCAAACATCTGCATCCTCCTCCGGTTCACTCAAGCGTAAGGAGACTGTAACTGCACCAGCCTGACGATTCTGTTCTAATGGCCAGCCACCACGTTGGAAAAATGGCATCAGCTTTGGTAAATCAGCTAATACAAGGCCAGCATGATTGAGCTTTTGCTGAACAGCTATTTCTAATAATGCTGTATCTATACCTGCAATAGAGAAAGTCAGCGCGGAAAAGTCATCTGCTATATCGGCGTATGACCAAAGTTTTGGCTCTTGCCAATACGCTTGCAAAATTGAGATTTTTTCTAGCCAAATGTTACTCTCAGTATTTTTCCCACGCCACTCTATAAATGGATGCTGATAGCGTGGTGAAACTATATCAAAAAGCTCTGACGAGGAAACTTCAACAGTAAAATCTGTCCGATTACTTAACAAACCATAGACATTTTCTTCATAGTTAAAAAATAATGAAGAAATAAGTGCATCTGCTTCTAGTGCCACGTCATCAGCTGTAAAGCCTTGTAATGTAAAATAACCTTCCTGAGCGACTTCAATCTGAAGCTGTAGTTTTTTTGAAAATGGGGAAGGAGCATTGATAGTCATCATCCTAAGTTTCCTTTCTCAATTTCTTCCTGTAATGCACGAAGTCGTTTAAATTCACTACGAATTGTTTGCATATAGGTTTCAAAATAAGCCACTTTGCCAGCCCGTTTTGCAGCGCTGCGCATACTTTTCCAAATTCGAACTGCTTGCTTATAGTTCATGCGAGATTTTTGCGTTATTTCAGCCATGGCATATAGATGGTATAAGGGCATTACAGTCGCTGGGGCAACTTGTAGAACATCCTTTAATCCACACATTTCTAAATAAGATAGAGAAGAAGGATTTAATTGGTGAAGGGCAGCCCAATCCTGATAACGTCCTTTTCTAATTAGAAAGAATGAAAATGGCTGAAGCCCATAAACACCAAAGGCACTATACAAGAGGGCCTCCTCTTCGTCTGTGAGCTGTATATCTTCGTACAAAAGCTGGAATTGCCGTACATATTGAGCTCTCTGAACAACTGGCACAATTTGCTGTAGAAACACTTCAGTAAATGGTAGCATGGCTCGCAGTATAATCGTTTGAGCAGGTAACTCACCAGCTCTTTTTGCAAACGTAGCAAGCTCAACTAAATCAGCCATTTGCTGCAACTGAATAAGTGAAATACCCTCTTGCAATAATTCTTCTTTTTGTAACAGTACATAAAATAGCATTTTTAATGACTGTAAAGAGATCTCTGAGGAAGGCTCATCAAGTTTGTTTAAGAGTGCTAATTCCTGTTCACGCCTTGGCTTCTCATAAAATAATACTGCCCAAAGAAGCATATATATTTGTAATCGATTAGCAAATAATCCTTGACGCTCCAATAAAATTTCTCTCACTAAATGCTGAAGTGCATCATAAAATGGATCAGTGGCAAAAAGTCGTGATCGCCCAGTTAGCTCTGTCAGTATACTTTCCAATGATTGAACACTTTGATCAATAAAATATTTCATATATGGAGAATCTATTGAATGTCCTTGTGTTTCATTGACATGACGCCAAATGGTATTAAAGATCGAAAGCTCTACAAAAAGCTTATAAAGTGGCTGCCATTCACGTTCGAAGGGCATATGACGTTGAAGTCGTTCTAATACATCTGTTCGTATTGCAGAGATACCATAGCCCTCTAAAATACGACCTGGTGGTAATAGGCGACGCATCACTTCATGGACCATTCGCTGCCAGCTTTCCGGACTACGTTCATCTGCTAAAAATTTGAGCTGAACTGTTTTTTGGGAGCGCCAAGCACTGGACCAGTTTTGAACAGAATCAAAATATTGATAAAGGGCGAGCAATGCACCTACCTGATGCCGACACCATTTTAGCTGAGGGCAGTTACAGTTTAAATGCTCATTCGCAAAATCGATTTCTACTGAGGCAGGTCTGACATCCTGTACGCTTGCATATAATATAGAACTTGCCCCATTAAAACGTTCAAATATCACTGATTTGTTCCGTACTGAAAAAACAGCACGACGCACTAGCTCTTCGTCTTCAGTAGAGGAAGGGTGTAACGCCTGTTCAGCTTCCTTCAATTTGGTAAGGACAAATTCTTGATGCTCCTTAGCTATTTGAGAAATAGACAATGCCATAACCTCACTCCTTTCAAAAATATAGCTAGTGGCTTATGCTTTTTTAGCATCTACGTATGGAAGAAAAAAGACTGTCCTTCCATTATACGATTAAAATCCGTACATGATAAGCTGAATGGTTAGAAAGAAAAAAATCATGGTTCAGATAGTTAACAAGCTAATTGATTTGTGTTAAAATCTGAATAATCAGATAAATAGGGAGGGATGAAGGATGATGCAAGTTCAATATATGAAGCCATTCTATACAAAAATCACGGGAGACAAATTACGTCTCGTATTTGCTTATCAATATTTCTCTATTTTAAAAGAGAATGAGATTTTCCATTTCATTCCCATAGAAGGTAAAGAGATGATTATCAACTTGAATACACAGCAAATTGAAAATTTATCTGAGGTCTTTGTTTTCCAAAAGGGTAATCGCTTTATTCGATTACCATTATATCAATTATTACTAATCACAAATGTTCATGAGCATCTAGCACCAATTCTTGAAAACGCTACACCAAAGCCACAGCTACCTCTTATTTCCTCTGTAACTGCTGGTGAAATCGATCAGCTTATTGCAGAATTGGAGCAAAAAAACCTAGATTATTTAATTGATCAGGCATTACTAGATCACAATAAAACACTCTTTTTTGAGCTTCTACATCAAAAGAGCCATCAACCTGGGGGTTTCGAAAATTGAATACACGGTATTTTAGTTAGGCACCTACTTTTCGTATACGAGAAGCGGGTGCTTTTATATACTAACGCCCGCGCTCGAAAAAAAATTGGACGCAATTACGACTAGGTCTAAAGTCAAAACGGTAAGAATAAATTAGAAATTTTTACTATATAAAACCCATTAAATTAGAATACATTACCAAAAAGACTAAAAAGATTTTTAGGTATTCCGATATAAAGAACAATAAAGGTGGTGAAATCATGCTTGGAAAGTGGTCAGCTACAGGTATGTCAATTTTGAATAATATGAACAGGCATTACGATACTATGAGCAGGGCCATGCTTCGAATTTCTTCTGGTTATCGAATCAACAGTGCAGCCGATGATCCTGCAGGACTTGCAATTTCTGAAAAAATGCGTGCCCAAATTCGCGGACTGAATATGGCTGCAAAAAATATTCAGGATGGAATTTCACTTGTGCAAACAGCTGAAGGTGCATTGAATGAGACACATGATATGATTCAGCGCATGCGTGAATTGGCAATTGAAGCAGCCAATGATACATTGACAGATGATGACAGGCAAAAGCTTGAGCTTGAGTTCCAAGAGTTAAAAAAGGAAATCCAACGCATCTCAACTGATACAGAATTTAATACAAAGACATTACTGAATGGGGATCATGCTACAAAGGGCATAAAAATCCAGGCAGGGGCAAATTCAGGTCAAAACATTGAGCTGTTCATTAATGGTATGGGTTCAGAGGCACTAGGCTTGAAGGATGCTTCTATAGCAACCCAAGAAGATGCTGATAAAGCCATTTCCACAATGGACGAGGCTTTAAAAGGAGTATCAAACGAGCGCTCTCGACTAGGTGCCTATCAAAACCGTCTAGAGCATGCCTATAATGCGAACGTGAACACTGCAGAAAATTTACAAGCAGCCGAGTCTCGCATTCGTGATGCCGATATCGCAAAAGAAATGATGAACATGGTCAAAGCACAAATTTTAATGCAGGCGAGTCAATATGTGCTGGCAATGCATATGCAGCAGGCACAGTCCATTTTAAAATTACTTGAAAGTGGAACAATGAGGAATCCCCGATATTAATGGTGATTCCTTTTTATTTAGGTGAATCAGAGAAAAGATTAAAAAGCGACTGATACTATAGAAAAGGAGAGTATTAATTGATTATAAAACCCTTCGAACCATCTCCGTTGACAAAAGGACTTCAAGCGCTTGTGACTCGTTTACACCCCACTCATCCACAATATCAAAAACTTCAGCAGGAACTTAAAAATAAAGAAGCGGGTGATTTTGGTGAGGAATATGTAGTGAAAGAGCTACTGCAAATGGCCCTCCTTAATGAATGTTACATTTTCCACAATGTTATGCTTCCCTCTGTTTTTCCCATGCAAATTGATATTTTAATCATCGTCCCCAACGCTATCATAATACTAGAAATCAAAAACATTCGAGGAACAGTCCATTTTAAAAATAATCCTCGTCAGCTCATTCGTACTTCTGAAATAGGAGAAGTTCAAGTCTTTACACATCCTGAAATACAGCTTGAACAATATATCCAAGGATTGAAGCATTTTTTAGGAAAGCATCATATTACGATACCTGTATATGGGGCTGTTGTGTTCCCATTTAATAATGTAAATATTCTTAGAGCGTATGAGGGGCTGCCTATAATAATGGCAAAAGAGCTACCGTTATTTCTGCATAAACATATAGGAAAAAGCAAAGAGACAACAACAGAAATAAAACAAATTATTTTGTCACAGTTACAGCATAGAACACCATTTCCGCTTTGCCATTATTATCAGATTGACAGTTCGGCTTTGCAACAAGGCGTTTATTGTGAGAGCTGTGGTCAGTTTGGCATGTTGAAGTTACGCATGACTTGGTATTGTCAGCATTGCCAGTATACATGTACAAACGCACATATACAGGCACTACTGGATTATTACATGCTTATCGGAGAAACGATTACGAACGGGGAATGTCGAGAATTTTTAAAAATTGAAAGTCAATATGTTGTAAAACGCATTTTACAAAAAGTTTGTGCAACTAGTACTGGTTCAGATCGATATAGGCAGTACAATTTATCCAGTTTATATTTGAATCACCGCTAATTGCTTATGTTTCGCCACTTATTTTGTGTGGAACGCCGCTAAAACCTTTGCTTGCGCCACTTAACTTGTGAAAATCGCCACTAAAACTCATAATTCCGCCACTAACAAACAAAACTTTTGCTAATCAGACACAGAAAGCCTCTTCAATATAACAAATTGATTCACACTTTCCTTTGAAAGATGTATACTATAATGCAGAACAAAAATGTATGATACATTTACAGAACATATATAACTACTCGTTTTTGATAACGGAAGGAAGAATAGAGAATGACGAAATCAATTTGTGTCGTTGGACTTGGCTATATCGGTTTACCAACGGCTGTAATGTTTGCCAACCACGGCATAAAAGTACATGGGGTGGACGTAAACCCAGCAGCAGTAAAAAGTATTCAAGATAAAAAACTTCATATAGAAGAAAATGGCTTGCAGGAGCGTTTGAACAAAGCCGTTGATGAAGGTTTCCTTACAGCATCAACAACGCCTCAGGAAGCAGATGTATTTATCGTTGCGGTTCCATCGCCGATTAATCCTGACAATACAGCAAATTTAGAATATGTACGTCAAGCTACAGCTTCAATCGTGCCATACTTGAAAAAAGGCAACCTTGTAATTCTTGAATCAACAGTACCTCCGAAAACAGTGGAACATGTGATGCTGCCTGAACTAATCAAGGCAAATCTTGAATTTGGTGTGGATTTATTTGTATCTCACTCCCCAGAACGTGTAATTCCAGGTCGCATTTTTGAAGAATTAGTGAACAACGACCGTATCGTTGGTGGTATTGATGAACAATCTGCACTAATGACAAAAGAGCTTTATCAAACATTTGTTAATGGAACAATCCACCTAACAGATGCAACAACAGCTGAGCTTGTGAAAGTAATGGAAAACACTTATCGTGATGTGAATATTGCATTTGCTAATGAGCTAGCAAAATTAGCAGAGAAACTGGACGTTAATATTTGGGAGGCGATTAAATTCGCAAACTACCATCCACGTGTGAATGTCCACTTCCCAGGACCAGGTGTAGGGGGTCACTGTATTGCTGTTGACCCATGGTTCTTAGTAGAGCTTGGGGGCGAGCAGGCACAAATTATTCATCTATCACGTAATACGAATGATAGTATGCCGAGCTTTACAGCACAACAAACACAGGCTATCTTAAATCAAAACAAAATTGCTGGTGGAAAAGTGGCAGTACTTGGACTAGCCTTCAAAGGAAATGTCGATGATATGCGCGAAAGCCCATCAACAATTGTTATTGAAGAATTACAAAACCTTGGATTAGAGGTTATTTCATACGATCCACATATTAAAGAGAACAAGCATGCTACACAAACACAAAGCATAGAGGAAGCAACTAAAGATGCAGATATCATTGTGGTTCTAACAGATCATAATGAATTCAAGGCATTAAATGCTGCGGATATCACAGCACAATCAAAAATCGTCTTCGATACGAAAAATTGCTTAAACCGTGAAAAATGGGAGGATGCAGGCTTCCAGTTCCACCTATTAGGAGATGCGAAAAACCGATGAAGGAAACAGTACTTGGCATAAACGTCAATACAGAAGGCTACGATGAATTAATGGAATTGGCATTTGAGCGCATTGAAAAAAAGCAAAAGGCGCTTGTCGTTGCCATCAACCCAGAAAAAATCATTAAAGCAAAAGAGGACCCTGCTCTCAAGAAACTTCTAAACGAAGCGGAATTTCAAATTCCTGATGGCATAGGTGTTATACTTGCCTCAAAGATCCAAAAAGGGCAAATACGTGAACGCGTTACAGGTGTTGATATGATGATGAAGCTGTGCGAGGAAGCGTCAAAACGAGGCAAGCCTATTTTCCTTTATGGTGGCAAGCCTGGTGTGGCAGATGCAGCTAAAGCAAAGCTAGAATCATTATTTCCTTCTATTAAAATAGTCGGCACACAGGACGGCTATGAAAAAAATGAACAAAAGGTAATCGACCGTATTAACGAAGCACAGCCTGATTTACTTTTTGTTGCAATGGGCAGTCCGAAGCAGGAAAATTGGATAAACGCAAATCGAGATCAATTGCATCCGACTATTTATCAAGGTGTGGGGGGATCATTTGATGTACTCGCAGGCACAGTGAAGCGAGCACCAGAAATTTTCCAGAAATTTGGCCTTGAATGGTTTTACAGATTATTGAAGGAACCCAAGCGTATCAAGCGTCAAATCGCTCTTCCATTATTTTTATTGGAAGTTGCTAGAAAGAAACATTAGTAATTTTTGAAAATTGGTATTGTCGTTTTAGAATGAAAGTGTTAGACTGTATGTGTATAGGAATTTCCTCTATGAAATAAATAGAATTCCCTGCAAGGAAACAACGGTTGGTAGCCCAAGCGAAAAAAGCTCAAGCATTTATATGCTTGAGCTTTTTTCGTGCTTTAATATGTGCAACACTAGAATTTTTGAACATTTATTGATAGGGTATCAGAATTTTGTTGGAAAAGTTGCGTAATATCACTTGAAAAAATAGCGCAAATAGATAACAATGGTAAAAGAGAGTTGTGTGTCCTTATTTTTCCGGAAACGAATTAGAAACTTTCCCAAAATATGATTGACAACTTTTAGGGATACTACTATACTTTTATGTGTAGTTGTTTATTTACTGCATTTCTATGTAGTAGAGACATAATTTTTGAACTTAGAGGAGGAAATTTTTCTATGGCTAACCAACCAAAGAAATACAAAAAATTCGTAGCTACAGCTGCGACAGCTACATTAGTAGCTTCTGCTATCGTACCAGTGGCTTCTGCTGCAGGATTCACAGATGTAGAAAACAATACTCATAAAGATGCAATCAATGCTCTTTCTGATGCTGGTATCATCAATGGATACGCTGACGGTACATTCAAACCAAACCAAACAATTAACCGTGGTCAAGTGGTTAAACTATTAGGTCGTTGGTTAGAAACTGAAGGCTTTGAAGTTCCATCTGATTGGGAAACATCTCAACGCTTCAAGGATCTTCCATTAACAGCTGAAAAAGAATTAGTTAAATATGCTGCACTTGCTAAAGATGCAGGCGTATTCGCTGGTTCAAACGGCAACCTAAACTACACTCAATCTATGCAACGTCAACAAATGGCAGTTGTGTTAGTACGTGCTATCAACGAAATCTATGACTTAGATCTAATTGCTGAGTACAAAGAAGCTGGATTCAAGAGCGAAATCTCTGACCTAGGTGCTGCTTACTCTGCTGAGCAACGTGAAGCTATCACTGCTTTAGAATATGCTGAGCTTACAAATGCTGCTAACCTACCTGGTAAAGCATTCAAACCAGCTGATTCAATCACTCGTGGTCAATTTGCTTCATTCCTACACCGTACAATCAACCTTGAAATCGTTGAAAATGTAGATGCTACTGTAAAAGCTGTCAACAACACTACTGTTGAAGTAACATTCGATGAAAAAGTTGGTAACCTAGATGAGCTTAAATTTGAAATCGACGGTTTAGAAATTAAAAACAAAGCTCACAAACAATCTAATGATAAAGTTGTTGTATTAACTACTGCTCCTCAAGAAGCAGGTAAAGAATACACAGTTAAATTAGATGGTGAAGTAATTGGTAAATTTAAAGGTATTGATGCTGTAATTCCAACTTCAGTTGACATTGTTGAAAAATCTCAACAAAATATTCTTGGTAACAATGTAACTGTAAAAGCAAAAGTTACTGTTGCTGATGGTCAATCTAAAGCTGGTATTCCTGTAACATTTAACATTGTAAATGGTCAAGAAAACAACAACCTTAACCCAGGCGGTGCATTAAACCCACCAATCGTTGCTGAAGCACTTACAGATGAAAACGGTGTAGCTTCTTACACTTACACTCGTTATGCATCTACTGCTCGTGATTTAGTAACAAACGATGAAGTACAAGCGTACTCAACAGGTAAACCATCTTTACGTGGTTTTGCTAAAGTTTACTGGGCTTCAATCAAACCATTATCAATCACTGAAGTAACAGAAGGAAACACAATTGCTAACGGTGGTAAAAAAGTTTATAAAGTAAAACTAGCAGGTGTATCTAGTAACGTAACACCTGGTGGTCACTTCGATCGCACTGTAAATATTGGCTTCAGAGAGAATGTAAACGTTACTCCAGACAAAGCTGTAAAAACTGTAACAGTAACAGACGCAAGTGGTCGTGAATTAGGCTACCCAGGTCAATTCACAACAACTAACGCTGTAACAACATCAACGTTCAACTCAATCGTGTTAAACTTAGACCACAATGGTGAAGCTACATTCACATTAACTGGTTCTAACGCAACTGTAACACCATTCGTGTTTAAAGATGCATATGCAAATACATCAAACACTGATCCAAGTTATGGTCGTTTCGATGAGACAGAATTATTTGCAGAAGCAGCAAAAGTAACATTCGGAGCGCAACACACTTTACAATTAGTGACAGAATCACTTGGCGTAAAAAATGCATCCGCATATGATGCAAGCTTTGGTGGCAATGGTGCTTATTTCGTTCGTGATGCAGCAGGCAACCAATTATACCGTGATATTTCTGGCTTCTTAAAATCAGCACCAATGAATACTAATCTTGGTGTAGGTGAAGCATGGATTACAAATAATAATCCATTACGAAGCAATGAAGTTTTACCAGCTGGCTTTAACTATAGCTATACAAACACTAATGCAAGCTCTGCAGGTGTAGCTAGTTTAGAAAAAGCGGATAGATTAAATGGTAAATCAAGCTACCGTTACAATATGAAAGATGCATCAGATGAATTAGCGAAGGATCTGGTTAATACTGGTGGTCGTGACTACAAAGCAGTATTAAAAGATAAAGATGGTAAGCTAGCTACAACTGGTACACCAATTAAATTACATGTTAAATACGGTTCTGCACGTTCAACTAATGTTGCACCAATTTATGTAATTGATAATAATTCATTAACTGTGTACAAAATTTCTGATTTCAAGAAATCAAAGCTAGAACAAGAATTTGATTTCCTAACAAACAGTAAAGGTGAAATTTCATTCACTATCATTGGTGGTCGCGATAGCTATGCAACACCAACTGTATTTGTTGATACAAACAGATCAAATGATTTAGATGCCGCTGATTTACAACACGCTGGTGAAATTGTATACTTCGGTGACCGTACAATTACATCTGCTAACTTAACAGTAAATGATAAAAACGAGACAAATGCAATCGTTTCTGACATTGCAAACTTCTCTTACCGAACAGTTGACCAAAACAATAAACCATATTCGTTAAACCATAACACAACAAGTGGTACACAAAGTCAAGAGTTTGTAACTTCATTCCAAGTACACAGTGGTTTTGGTATTGCATATGTATATGCAACTAAAGCTGACGCAGAAGCAGGTCGTAACGAAATTGGTTCTGTTGGTCAAGATGGTACACGTACATTCACAGTACGATCTGTAGATGGAAAAGCAGACATTTATGTGAAATCTGCAGTAGGTAATAAAGTAACTGTAAATGCAAGTGCATCACAAGGCACATATCCAAACAAAACGGCTACTGCTACATTCACGAACCAATTCAACGAAGGCGTTAATTCATATGTACGTGGTAAAGTAGTTGCTATCGATAAAGAACACAAACGTGTATTATTATCAGATTCAACTGGTAAAAATGTTTATGAGTTATCATATGATAAAGCTGATTTATCTATTGCTGGTCAAGGTATAAATGAAGCAACATTTGTGAGTGGTTTAAAAGTTGGTCAAGAATTAAACTACACTGCACCAGTTGATAATAAAAAAGCTTCATTCAATAACACAGACAGAGTATCTGGTGTAACTATCTCTACTAATGCGGTTATCATAATTAATGGTGACCAAACATCAGTACCTAAAACTTATGATTTTGCAACAGTTAATAATACTGGCGTAAAAGTTAATAGCGATCTTAAAGTGAAAGAAATCGTAATTAATGGTGATAATATTACGCTTGAAAACTTAAATACAGACGCTACTATTGTTGTAGGTATTCCAGATGTTGATGCAGGTAAATACCATGCTTCAATTCAAAATGTAAATGATACTAAACTTGTTAATGTAAAAGGCATTGGTACAGTATTACCTAATGTAGTAGTTAACCGTGGTGATTTAAACACATTCACAGTTAAAGATTCAACATTAGGTACTGTAACATTAAATATTGGTGAGCACGTAGCATTAGATGGCACTTCTATCACTACATTACATGCAAAAGCAAATGGTTTTGCAATTACTGGTACAGGTACTTTAACAAACTTAATTCTTGATAGTGGAGTAGCTCAAACACCACGTGCTGGTTTTACACCATTTGACCTTAAGGATACTAAAGTAACTCAAAATGGTACTGTTGGTGTACCATTTACTGTAGAAACAACTTCTGCAGATACTGTTACATTTACATTTACTGAAAATGTACTTCCTACAGATGTACGTGTTATTGAAATTTTAGCTAATGGTACTACTGCAGATTCAGCAACAATTGCAGCTACTACTAATTCTAAAGCAGTGACTGTACAACTTGCTAACACAACTGATATCAACACTAAGAAAGTTGTAGTAATCTATAAAAATATTGAATACCTTGTTGAGTATGCTACTACTTCAAAAACTTGGACAGTTACTAAAAAATAATATAATTATTAATTTTCTGGTAATTTAAATAAAAGACTCTGTATGAGAGAAATCTCTACAGAGTCTTTTTTCGTATTTTTTGCCCCCTTGTTTTGTGACGGGTTCTAAAGATAATGGACCAGAAAAAACAACCGTACAATAAAATGAAGTTCTATAATGTTTTTTTGGTATTCACATAATTATAAGCGAAAAAAATCTGTAAAATTTGATGTATTATTAAATTATCTTTCTTTTTCTGATAATGCTTCCTGTAGAGGTTGCTGTTATAGAGTTATAGCCTGAAAAATCTCAAACAGGTACTATCTGGACAATTTCTTTTTTCCACTGCTCCAATTGATACCATAAGCCAACTTTTCAATTCCTGCCCATTGAAGTGCATGGAATGGCTGTATAAAAACTATTAATACAATTTCATTCTCCCTACATAATCAACTAACTGCCTAAAATAATCTATATTTTTATTGGATAATTTGTATTTTCCAAGTAATTACTTTTTTGATTTAATAATCTTGTAAGTGTTCATTAAATGTTTTCGATAATTATTTGATAAAACCTCTTCATTAGGATTAACATCTGCTAAGATGCTATCTAAATAACATGCAGGCTATCAATAATTACTTGTTTAGTAAATAGATTAGAAATCGAATCATGCTTATTCCAATATTTAGTCAGCAATCTCTTCTCAGTAAAGCTACTGGGATTAGTGGCAAATTGATTAAATGCCTCAAAATCTAAGCCGATAAGTATAAATGCTAATTTAAATATGTACATTCCTGCTTAAATAACGATGTACAAAAATGCTTATTCATTTCATACTAATACCGAGGTGTTAGTATGCATATTCAACTAGAGATTGAGACAGAATTTAAAATTAATAGTCTTTCAGATTTAGCAAATTTTAAACAAATAATGGAGCATTTAAACATGGAAATTAACAAAAGTAAATTAGCAAGGGATATGGGAGTAGATCGACGAACAATCGATAAATATCTAAATGGCTTTATACCAAAAACAAAGCGTAATAAGCCAAATAAAATTGATGAGTTCTACCCGATTATTGCCAGCCTTTTATCAGAAGATTCTAAGCAGGTATTTTATTATCGACGCAATCTTTGGCAGTATTTAAAATACAATCATGGTTTAGATTGTGGACAATCTACATTCTGTACCTATATTGCCAATAAGCCAGAATTTAAGGCTTACTTTAAGAAAGCTGAGCGCGTACGTCTTTGAATAGCAGCATCCTTTATGAAACACGTATGGGCAAACAAGCACAGCTGGATTGGAAAGAAAGTATTCTTTATGAAACAAGTAATGGTGAACAGGTGGAAATTAATGTAGCTGTGTTAGTGCTGAGCCACTCTCGTATGCGATTCTTTTATATGAGTATTTCCAAATCGCAGGCAGTTTTATTTTCTTTCTTAACCGACACATTTGAAAAAATGGGTGGTGTACCGTAAGAACTCATCACTGACAATATGAAAACTGTAATGGATGAATCAAGAACAGAACACTTTGCAGGAAAAGTGAATACGAATTTTGCGCAAATTGCGAGAGATTTTGGATTTAAGGTGAGGCCGTGCGTAGCTGGTCGTCCTCGTACAAAAGGAAAAGTGGAAACAACGATGAAATTACTAGATGAAATCCATGCCTATCAAGGGAAGTTTACTATAGTTGAGTTACAAGCCTATATTGAAAAACTATATAATCGTATTAACCATGAACTTCATCAAGGGACGAATAAAATTCCGATTTTAGAATGGCAAAAAGAAAGGAATCACTTACTCCAGCTACCAACTGAACGAGTAAGAGATTCCTATCGAATCAACCATACGCTTGTGAAAGTCAATGCATCGAGCATGATTTCCTACAAGTCCAATCAATACTCCGTACCACCGGGGTATCAAGGCAAAAAAGTAGGACTACAAGTGTACGATCATCAATTATGGATTTATTATAACATGGAATTAATCGCACAACACAAAATAAGTGAAGCAAAACTAAATTATCAAGAGGCGCATTATCGTGAATTGATGGCAAAGGCAATGCCTGAATACCCTGATATTAACGATTTAGCGAAACGGAACTTAGCTGCGATTGGAGAAATGTATAAATGAATTCATTAATGAGTACAAATTATCAGCAACTACAGCAAAACTTAGCGTATTTAAAATTAAAGCAAATGGGCATCCATTTGAATGAAGTCATCAACTTTAGTATTAAAAATGAACTTTCTTTTATCGATACACTTATAAAATTGACAAACTATGAAATCGATGTACGTGAGCATAATATGATTCATGCGATGGTGAAAGTCGCTGCATTTCCACATTTAAAGGAAATAAAAGATTTTAATTTTGATTTTCAACCAAGCATTAATCAGCAGCAAATACTCGATTTTCAAAGTCTTCGTTTTATCGAAGAAAACGAGAATATTGTATTCCTAGGTCCAAGTGGTGTCGGCAAGACCCACCTGGCCACAGCAATCGGCATTACGGCAGCTAAAAAGCGAACAAGTACCTATTTTATAAAGTGCCATGATTTAATTCAGAATCTAAAGAAAGCCCGTTTAGAAAACCGCTTAGAGAGCCGTTTAAAACATTATACAAAATATAAACTACTAATCATTGATGAGATTGGTTATTTACCAATTGATCCAGAGGATGCGAAGCTGTTTTTCCAGCTCATTGATGCCCGATATGAGAAACGTAGCACGATTTTCACAACGAATGTGAACTTCAAATCATGGGATGAAATTTTCCCTGAACCGAAATTAGCAAATGTAATATTAGAACGTATTTTACATCACGCAAGTGTTGTCACAATCGTAGGTGATTCATACCGATTAAAGCATCATTTAACCTCAGAAAACGAGTAATTTTGTACATCCTTAAACGAGCGAAAATGTACATATTGGTGTTGACATTTATACCGATAAGTACCATTTTTATTGAGGGATTATAATACATACTAGAAAAACCAAGATTAAAGGCTTCTTCACCAACTATATTTTGATAATAACTAGGATCTAATCCAAGTCTGTCGAGATGACCCATAGAAAATTGTATCAGAATTTTGTTAGCAATATCTTTTGTTTTAAAGATATTACTTAGATTCTATTTTTTGTTCATTAAATCCTTTGAAGGTAGGAGAGTTAAAAGCATCATAAGGATTCATAACAGAATTTAATGTAAAAATTTATTATTAAAATTAGACATAATATAACTCGGAATAAATTGTAAAACTAATGGGGAGGTATTCTTATTAAACTTTTAACCTTCATTATAAATTTATTATGCTGATCATAAGTATATGGGTATTTTCAATTATAATTGGGATTTCAACCTACATGTGGATGGCATTTTATAGTATAATGACCTTATGTGTAAAAAAACATAATTAGAGGAAGGTAGACTTACAATGACATTTACGGAACCCGTACGAAAATATATTTTGTCAGGTATTGTCGCATTTATTGTAATTGGACTAATTGTGGCAAATGTTTTGGCAAACAAACAAGATGAGGAATTTATGATGGACGAGTCTTTATATAATCATGCTTTACAATTGCAATCTAGTGGAGATTTAGAAGGGGCAGAGGTAGCACTTTCACAGGTTTTAAAGGATCAGCCAAATTCAGAAATTGCTAATTATGCAGCTAGTCTAAATATGGCACAAAAAGGGGATATGAAGCAGGCTGCAATACATATGCAAAAAGTCTTAGATATTAATCCATATAAAGTGGAAGACCCAAGATTTATGATTCAAATGGGCGAAATTTTTGTCAGTGCTGAAAAATATGAAGAGGCAAAAATCGTGTTATTGCGTTGTCAGGAATCTCAATGGACACTAGAAGATATTCCAACTTATCAAGAGCATGTAGCAGCGTTATTAGCAGAAGTCGAAAATTTGCAATTAAAGGAAGGTACTAAAAATGAGTAAGTTCTACGAAAAAGTCGCCTATCGTGATACTGAAGAAGATATACAATCACAAAAATCTGTAGACAAATGGATTTTTGGGCTACTTCTTATTGTCATTGGATTTGTACCTTTAATCGTTATGGCGAGCGTAGTTGAGGTTCAATCACCGATGATAACTAATGTAAGTGCTCTAGCGGGTGGGACAAAGGGTGACCTTTTTACGCACTATAAAGCGTTAGCAGTATTAGTTATAACAGTATTAGCAGGCATCATGTTCTTGGCCAAAATTTTATTTATGAACGGTGAAATTCGAAAAACGAAACTGAATTATGCAATAGGAGCATTTGCTGTAGCAATTGTGTTATCAACAATTTTTTCACCAAACATTTCTATTGCATTGCATGGTCAATACAATCGTACTGATGGGGCAATTAGCTGGCTATGTTATTTAGCGTTATTCTTTATTGCGATGAATATTGACTATCCTAAGAAGGCTATTCAATATATTATTTACGCTACTGTCCCGTTTGTTTTAATTAACTTTGTTATTATTACATTAAATTTTTATGGGAAAGATTTACTTCAAAAAAGTTGGGCACAAAAGCTGTTTACAGCGTTTTTACCTGAAGGAGCATCTTTAAGTGAAGGTTCTGTATTATTAGGAACATTAAACCATGGGAACTATATGAGTGGTATGTTTGCAGTTATAGTCATCATGTTTCTAGCTAAAAGCTTAACTGATAAAAAGGTATTTGATAAAATCTTTAGTTTTGTTATGGCGACAATTGCAGTTTTTATAGTGTTTATGTCATTATCTACAAGTGGATTTTTAACAATCGTAGCAATGATGATTTTCATTTTATGGATTGCCCTTAAAAATGAAAAGAAGGTAATTGCTTTTATTCAAATAGTAGCATTTTGTGCTATTTCTGTTGCAGGAATTCATATATTAGCAGGAGAAAACGCCAAGGTTTGGGATGAAACATTCGGTTTCTTTATTTCTAGTAACCCATATAAAGAAGAAGCAACTGTTTTAAATAAAAATCTTTTCGACTTGGAAAAAGCTTATGCATCAGATAACAGCTTCGAGCTTCCAGAGGTTGCTCCTTCAGGTGTAGGGGCAGGATCTGGACGTGTTTATATTTGGACATATATTATGGATTTAGTCAAAGAGAGACCAATCCTAGGTTATGGCCTCGATACTTTAATCTATAATTTCCCACATTATAATAAAGATGCGAGAGCGAATCTTGAAACCGAAACAGTAATTGTGGATAAGCCTCATAATATGTATATTGGGGTTTTATATGGGACTGGAATTATAGGGTTTATAGCCTTTTTAGCAATTGTTGTATTTATAGTTTTGAATAGTTTAAAAGTGATTATTAATGGAAGAAATAAGTTAGTAATTTTGGCTTTAGCAGTATTAGCTTTTTTACTTCAAGCAGTATTTAATGATACATTACCAGGGACAGCTGCACCGATGATGGTTTTTCTAGGAATACTATATAAAAAAGATATTAATAAATTTAATTTGTCTTAAAAATATTTAATATTAAATTAAAATACGTTTGCAATAAGTTTTTAATGAAGAGGTAGCTATATGAATGTAATAAAAAATGTAAATAATAATAGAAACATTATTTTCAGTTTAGCAAAACAAAATTTTAAAAATAGGTACTTAGGGTCTCAGTTGGGGATTCTTTGGGCATTTATACAACCAACTATTATGATTGGGATATATTGGTTTGTTTTTGAAGTAGGATTTAAATCGTTACCGGTAAACGATTATCCGTTTCTTTTATGGTTTATAGCAGGTATTATTCCTTGGTTTTATTTTTCAGAAGCAGTATCTAGTGCCACTACTTCTATAATAGAAAATACTCATCTTGTAAAAAAAATAGTATTTCCAGTTTTTGTTTTACCTGTTATTTCAATTTGTAGTTCATTATTTGTACATTTGTTTTTTATTATAGTTGCGCTATGTTTGTTTTTAGGACTTGGCTATGGGGCAGATCTATATTATCTACAAATTATTTATTATTTAACTTTTATGTTAATTATGGTATCTGCTTTAGCATATATAACATCAGCATTAATGATATTTTTAAAAGATACAGGGCAAATTGTCGCAATGATGCTCCAATTTGGTTTTTGGTTAACACCAATAATATGGACAATAGAAATGCTGCCTCAAAAATATGAGATTTTTATAAAATTAAACCCTATGTTTTATATTGTTGATGGGTATAGAGACTCTTTTATTAATAAAGTTTGGTTTTGGGAAAAGCCCTATCTAACATTTTATAATTTTATTATTCTAATTTTATTGATTGTTATTGGAGTATGGGTATTTAAGCGACTAAAACCACATTTCGCTGATTTGTTGTAGGAGGGGAATTATGGGAAGTGAAACTGTAATTAAAGTTAATAATTTAAGCAAAACATATAAGATTTATGATAAACCAATAGACCGTTTAAAAGAATCAATATCACCAATTAAAAAAAAGTACCACAAAGAATTTAGAGCTTTAGATAATATCTCTTTAGAAGTCAATAAAGGAGAGATTATAGGTATACTAGGGAAAAATGGTTCTGGGAAGTCGACATTATTAAAAATTATAACTGGAGTTTTAAATCCTACAGAAGGTCATGTTGAGATAAGTGGAAAAATATCAGCTTTATTAGAGTTGGGGGCAGGATTTAATCAAGAGTTAACAGGTATTGAAAATATTTATTTAAACGGAATGATAATGGGCTTTTCTAAAAAAGAAATAGAAGAAAAGTTAGATGAAATTATAGAATTTGCTGAAATTGGAGATTTTGTATACCAGCCTGTGAAAACATATTCTAGCGGAATGTTTGCAAGGTTAGCTTTTGCTGTAGCAATTAATGTGGATCCGGATATTTTAATAATAGACGAAGCTCTATCTGTTGGAGATATGTATTTTCAAGAGAAGTCGTTTACAAAAATGAAAAGCTTTAGAGATAAAGGGAAAACTATTTTTTTTGTAAGTCATTCTGTACCAAGTGTTAGAAATTTTTGTAATAGAGCAATTTGGATACATGAAGGTGTATTAAGAATGAATGGATCTGCTGAAGTCGTGTGCAGTGAATATGTGGATTGGGTTGAAAGTCAGGCCGAGATAATAGAAGCACAAGTAGGTAATTTTAATACTAATCCCAAATCTAAAATTTATATTGAAAATGTAATTTTAGATAAAGAAACGTATGTAACAGATGAAACAATAACTTTGAATATTTACTTAGGATTTAGAGAGAATGTTTATAATTATGGGATAGGCGTATTAATTTATAATTCAAAAAATGAAATTGTTACTCTTTATAACACTGTGCGAGATGATATTGAATTTAATAATCAGAACAAAAAAGTTTGTTTAAAAATTCCTAAAAATGATTTTTTAAAAGGGGTTTACCGGATTTCAGTATCAATCTCAGACGAGTTAGTAATGTTTCATTATGACAGAAAGGACAATATTGCTCAATTCAGAGTTGAAAATAAATCAAATAGAGACGGTATCCCTATTGCAGAAGGATATTTTAGAAGTAAGCATGAATGGATTTACTAATTGAAACAGAGTAATCAGGAAATATATTTAGTATATAACTAATTTTAATATATATATATTGACACTTATATGTTTTATTAACTAATTATTATTAAGCATGTGTTTTTATAGGGAGGAATCAAGTTGCTAGAAAATAAAAAGAGTAGCATTTTGCTAACCTGTCATTCACTTGTAGATTATGCAGGAGCAGAGATTAATGCTATAAGTATCGCCATTCAACTTGAAGAACTAGGGTTTGATGTGGAAATTGCTACATTACAGTTTGGATATCCAGTTAAAGAGTTAATCAAAAATAATAAAATAATAGTTAAAAATATATTAATGGAAGAATTGGAAAAAAAAAAATATGATATTATTTGGGCACATCATGTGCCAATTTTAAATTATTTGATTTTTGAAAAAGAAGTTATAACTGATAAAGTAATATTTAGTAGTTTATCTCCATTTGAGCCATTAGAATACCCACCAATATACGTAAATGAGTTAACATTATGTTTAGCAAATAGTATGGAAACCTTTAATCAATTGAAGGCTGAAGGAGTCAATGAAAAAAATATAAGGTTATTTCCTAATTATGCACCAAAAAGCTATTTTGTAAAATTTAGAAAAGAGTTTAAAGAAAAAATTAAAAGGATTTGTATTGTATCTAACCATGTAACTGCAGAACTTCAAAAATTAGATGATTATTTGAAGCAAGAGCAAATTGAATTGGATATATACGGAATAAACAATACTCCTGTTGAGGTAACAGAAGAACTATTATTAAAATATGATGCGGTTATTACAATAGGGAAAACAGTACAATATTGTTTAGCCTTAAGAATACCTGTTTTTTGTTACGACGTTCATGGTGGACCGGGATGGATTAATGAGGAAAACTATGAAAAAGCTAAATATTATAATTTTTCAGGAAGAGGATTTAGTCAGAAATTTAATACTGAAGATATCAAAAATAAAATTCTTGGAGGATATAGTAATACATTAAAAAGTGTTGATTTATTATACCAAAAAGCAATAGATGAATTTAGCTTAGAAAACAATATCAAGGTTTTATTATTTGAAATTAAAAAAAATAGCGAAAACGTAGATTTAGAAAATATCAAAAAGCTATATCCAATAAATAGAAGTAATCAAGCATTTTTAAGAGAATATGAATATAATAACTATCGAAAAAATCTTATAAAGAGTATGCAAAATTCACTATATGATTTACAGAGTATTATTTTGAAAGATACTATTGTTGAAAATTTAACAGACCCCAGTATAATTGATAAATTTACTAACACCTTAAAGAACGAGATTAATGTTCAACAAGAGCATTTGGATATATTAAAAGTGAAATTGGCTGAAAAAGAAAATAACAATCAATCCTTGAAAGATGAACTTAAGCACCTAAAAGTACTAGTTGAAGAAAAAGAAGCTAATAACAAGTATCTATTGGAATTAGTTGAAGAAAAAAATCAAAAAGTTTTAGAAATGACGAGTACTAAGGTTTGGATATATGGTGAAAAATTTAGGAGAGGCTTAATAAAAATTAAAAAGGTTGTTAAAAATCCAAATAAGATAGCTAATAAAATTTTAAGGAAACCGAATTTGGTTAATCTAAGATCCAATCATTATACTTCCCAAGCTCTTTCTGTTCCACTGGTTTCAGTGGTGATTCCAATTTATGATAGAGAAGATGTGTTAAGGGAAAGTATAGAGTCTATTTTGAATCAAACATATCACAATATCGAGTTAATTTTAGTTTGTGATGGTTCACCAGACAATACATTAAAAATTGTTGATGAGTACAAAAATAATCCTAAAGTTAGAATATTTAAATTTAATACTAATAGTGGGAATGCAGTGAGAGGAAGAAACAAAGCTATTAAAGAAGCTAGAGGCGAATACTTAGCTTTCCAAGATAGCGATGATATAGCAGAGCCTAATAGAATACAATTATCGTTAGAATATTTATCTAAGTATGAAGTTGATGTAGTTTACGGTGGATGGAGAGCCATTGTAGAAGATACTCGAGATATTGATTTACAAGATAAACAAGAAGTTTATAGTCCAGATTGTGATTATGAGTTTTTAAAGAAAATTTGTGTTCCATGTCAGAGTACTGTGATGGTAAGGTTAGAGCCATTAAGAATAGTTGGTGGTTTGAAAACCAAAATGAGATATAGAGAAGATCATGAATTGTGGTTAAGACTTGCGTATCACGGGTATAAATTTAAAGCTATCCCAGAAATTTTAACAAACCTACGACTTCATGGAGGAAATTTGGAATTGTCATTTAAAGAAAATGATGATAAGTGGGAAAAGCTAACCCTAAAAGAACACAAAATTATTGGGAAGATGAAGCCGAAAATAGGTTATGTAGTATCTGGTACAGGGATATCTGGAGGACTAGCTGTTATTTGTCAACATGCGAATCAATTATTAGAAAGAGGGTATGATATTTATATATATACAGAGGATGGGACTGATTCAATAGATTGGTTCCCTAACTTAAAAGTTCAAGTCATACCAATCGAAAAAGTACCTGATAATCTGGATATAGTAATTGCGACATATTGGAAGACAGCGTATACAATTCAATCTATACCAGCATCAAAAAAATACTATTTCATCCAATCTGATGAAAGCAAGTTTTTCTCTGAAAATTCCCCAGAATACAAAGCCGCTCTTCAAACTTATCAAATGAATTTTGAATTTATTACTATGGCTAAATGGATCCAAAGTTGGTTAAAAGAAACCTTTGGAAAAGAATCATATTATGTACCTAATGGTGTAGATTTAGAAATTATGAAACCATCAGAACCTTTGATTCCTAAAGGGGATAAAGTAAGAATATTACTTGAGGGACCGATTGATGTACCATTTAAGGGAATGAAGGAAGCGTTTGAAGTAGTTAAGGATTTAGATTGTGAAGTTGTATGTGTTAGTACAGCGGGTATACCTAAAAAAGAATGGAAATGCGATTATTTATACCAAAATGTACCGATGGATAAAATGAGATATATTTATTCGAGTTGTGATATTTTGTTAAAGATGAGCAAAGTAGAGAGCTTTTGTTTACCAGCTTTAGAAATGATGGCATGCGGTAATACTTGCGTCGTGAATAAATTCAATGGTATTGATGAATTTGTTATGGATGGTGTAAATGGAAAAGTGGTGGAGTTAGGAAATATTGAACAAGCAAAAGCGGCTCTAGTAGAATTAATAAATAATGAAAAATTAAGAAAATTATTTTCTGAAAATGCTTTGAAAACTGCAGAAGAATGGAATTGGGATAAGAGTATTAATGAACTAGAAAAAATATTTATTGAATAATAATAAATAAGGTATTTTAATATTATTATTTTGATAAATTTAATAGCCCTTGTATTTAAAGAAACAAATTGGAGAAAATAATGAGAGTTATGTTGAAGGTTATACGTTATATTAAATTGTATGGTATTACCAAATTGTTTTTTTTATGTGTAGAAAAAGTGACGTTTTTTAAGAAATATAATTACTACGATAGTTTAGATGATAATACATCTTTTTCTATTAAAGATAGCAAATTTCAGAATAATGCTATGAAGTATAGCATAGTAGTTCCTCTTTTTAATACCAATCTCTTTTTTTTAGAGAAGATGATAGAATCAGTTTTAAACCAAACCTATACTAACTTTGAACTCTGCTTACACAATGGTGGAAGTGAGAAAAGAGGGATTGAGGAAATAGTTAAAAAATATTGTGAAATTGATTCTAGAATAAAATATAAGGCTTCTAAAGAAAAGTTAGGTATATCATCTAATACTAATGAAGCATTAAAAATGGCCACAGGAGACTATATTGGGTTGTTAGATCATGATGATTTGTTACACCTGAATGCTTTGGAAGAATGTTATAAAGTTATATGTAGTAAAGCTCCAGATGTAATATACACTGATGAAGATAAAATATCAAAGAATGGTAAGAGAAGATTGAAGCCACATCGAAAATCAGATTGGGCACCAGATACGTTAATGAGTTATAACTATGTATGCCATTTTCTAGTCTTTAATAGTAAATTGTTGAACTATTTAGGTGGATTCAACTCTAATTTTGATGGTAGTCAAGATTATGATTTTATCTTAAGACTGAGCCAAATAACCAATAATATATATCATATACCTAAAATTCTTTACCATTGGAGAATTAGTGAAACTTCAACAGCAGGAAATATTGGTATTAAGCAGTATGCTATAACTGCTGGACAAAAATCACTAGAAGCTTATTATAGGAAAACAAATAAAGATATAATAGTTAATCAAAGTATATTACCAGGTATATTTGTAAGAGATTTCAAAGAGAAAGAGTTGACTGATAAAAAGATATTAATAGTTGCAAATGGGAAATTTGAAAATAGTCAAAAGTTAATTAAATACTATAAGCAATTGAATATAGAGCGATTAAAGAATGCTAAATGCATCATATTAAATGAGATTCAAGTGTTATATGAGTTTAATGAAAATTGTGAAGTCATTGTAATGGAGAAATTTAATTTTTCTAGGCAAATGAATTCTATTTTAATGGAAAATGAATTTGAGCTATGTGTGTTTATTAATTATAATACTGAGATACTTGTATCAGATTGGTTAGAAAGAATGATACTTGAAGCTGAATTTAACCATGTAGGAGCTATAGCTCCTAAAATAATATTTAACAGACGAGTTGAAAGTTTTGGTTTAGCAATTACTAAGAAGAAGATAATTGATATTCATAATGGTATTAATAGAAACTTTAATGGTTATTTTTCAAGGAATCGAATTTCTCAGAACTTTACTTCAGCGAGCCCACATATTTTGATGGTTAAAAAAGAGGTTTTTGAAAAAATTGGATATTTCGATGAAGTGTTAAAAACTCCAATGTCTCTAATAGAATATTGTTTACGCATTAACTCAAAAGGAATGTTTATCAAAATGATTCCATTGGAATTAGCAAAATCTAATAAGAAAAACTGGCTATCCCAATATGAGGGAAATTATATATTATCTAAATACAATTCTATTTTGGAAGATAGAGATAGATTTTACCCAATAATTAAATAGATAATTAAACTACTAATTATTTAAGAGAGAACGGAGTGTATAATATGAAAGGAATAATTTTGGCTGGAGGTAGTGGAACTCGTCTATATCCGCTCACTCGTTCAGTTTCCAAACAATTATTACCGATTTACGATAAACCAATGATTTATTACCCACTATCTGTATTAATGCTAGCAGGAATTAAGGAAATTCTTATTATATCAACACCTGAAGATACACCTCGCTTTGAACAATTATTAGGTAATGGTGAAGATTTAGGGATACATTTAGAATATGCAGTACAACCATCACCAGATGGCCTAGCACAGGCCTTCATTATAGGTGAGGAATTTATTGGGGATGACTCTGTAGCACTTATTTTAGGAGATAATATTTTCTATGGGCACAAATTTACATCTATGTTAGAACGAGCAGCCTCTAGAGAAGAGGGGGCTACTGTTTTTGGCTACAATGTAAATGATCCAGAACGTTTTGGTGTAGTAGAGTTTGATGAAAATGGAAAGGCCATTTCTATAGAAGAAAAGCCAGTAAATCCGAAATCGACATATGCTGTAACAGGTTTATATTTTTATGATAATAGTGTTATAGAAGTAGCAAAATCTATTAAGCCATCAGCACGTGGAGAACTTGAAATTACGGATGTTAATAAAGCCTATTTAGAAGCAGGAAATCTTCATGTAGAGTTACTAGGACGAGGCTTTGCTTGGTTAGATACAGGAACACATGAATCGTTACTAGAAGCTTCATCATTTATCGAAACAATTGAAAAGCGTCAAAGCTTAAAGGTTGCATGTTTAGAGGAAATTGCCTTCCGAAAAGGGTATATTACGAGAGATCAATTGCTAGAGCTAGCAGAGCCGCTAAAGAAAAATGGCTATGGTCAATATTTAATTAAGTTGGCAAATAAAAAGTTATAAGGGGTCCTATAAAGTGAATTTTATTAAAACAAAACTAAAAGATGCCTATATTTTGGAACCCAAAGTTTTTGGGGATCATCGTGGTTTTTTTATGGAAACTTATAATGCTAAATTATTGGATAAACAAGGTTTTTCTTTTAATTTCGTACAAGATAATCATGCATTATCAAAAGAGAGTGGTGTGTTAAGGGGATTACATTATCAGCTTGAACCTTTTGCTCAAACGAAGCTAGTAAGGGTAACAAAAGGTGCTGTATTTGATGTAATTCTTGATATTCGTGAAGGTTCCCCCACCTACGGACAGTGGGAAGGGTTTATTTTGAGCGAGGATAATAAAAGACAATTACTGGTACCTCAAGGTTTTGCACATGGTTATTGTACATTAGTTGAAAATACAGAATTTCTTTATAAGGTAGATAATTATTATTCTCCAGAGCACGATCGTGGAATTGCTTGGAATGATCCAAATTTAAATATAGACTGGCCTACGTCGAAACCAATTTTATCTGATAAAGATACCAAGCACCCAAACCTAAAGGATTTAGAAAGCCAATTTATTTATAAAGGTAAGGAATGATAAGTATGAAAATTCTAGTAACAGGTGGAGCTGGATTTATCGGAAGTAACTTTGTTAATTACATGGTTGATAGATATCCTGAGTATTCAATTATTAACGTTGATTCTTTAACATATGCAGGTAACTTAGAGAATTTAAAGTTATCTGAAGGCAGGCCAAATTATCAATTTGTCAAGGCTGATATAACAGATGCAGAGGCGATGGATCAGTTAATTGGTAATGATGTAGACGCTGTGATTAACTTTGCAGCAGAATCACATGTTGACCGAAGTATTACAAACCCTGGAATTTTTGTGCAAACAAATATTCAAGGAACTCAAGTATTATTAGATGCAGCTAAAAAATATAACATCAAAAAGTACTTACAAGTATCTACTGATGAAGTTTATGGCTCACTAGGAGAAGATGGTTACTTTACTGAACAAACGCCACTAGCTCCAAATAGTCCATACAGTGCTAGTAAGGCTGGGGCAGATATGCTTGTACTTGCATATCATGAAACTTTTGGATTACCAGTAAATATTACACGTTGTTCTAATAACTACGGACCATTCCATTTCCCAGAAAAATTGATTCCATTAATGATTATTAATGCATTAAATGATAAAAAACTTCCGGTATATGGAGATGGTAAGAATGTTCGTGACTGGTTACATGTAACAGATCATTGTAGTGCCATTGATTTGGTTTTACATAAAGGCATTGATGGTGAAGTTTATAATGTGGGTGGACATAATGAAAAAACGAACTTAGAGGTTGTTAAAGAAATCTTAAAGCAGCTTGATAAGCCAGAATCATTAATCCAATATGTAGAAGATCGTTTAGGTCATGATCGTCGTTATGCAATCGATCCTACTAAACTTCAAAAAGAGTTAGGTTGGGAACCAAGATATACATTTGAAACAGGCTTAAAAGAAACTGTGCAATGGTATCTAGATAATCAATCCTGGTGGAAAAATATCATTTCAGGAGATTATCAAAACTACTATCAACAACAGTACGGTGGTAAATTGTAATGAAGATTATGGTAACAGGTGCTAATGGACAACTTGGTCAGGAGCTTGTTAAACAATTATCAAATAGCTCGCATGATTTGTTTGCATTTACTAAAACTGAGTTAGATATCACGGATACAGAGAGTGTGCTTACTGTATGTAATGATATCAGGCCTCATATTATTATTAATGCTGCTGCTTATACAAATGTTGATGGAGCAGAAACGAACGAAGAATTGGCCTTTCAAGTAAATGCTGTGGGACAGCGGAATTTAACTGTAGCAGCAGAAACGGTTGGAGCGAAAATTTGTTATATTAGTACTGACTATGTTTTCAATGGACAAGCAACTTCACCGTACAATGAGTATATGAATGTAGATCCTTTAGGAGTGTATGGACAATCAAAGTATGCTGGTGAGTTTTTAACACAAACGCTCAACACAAAATACTTTATTGTACGTACAGCTTGGGTTTATGGAGAGTATGGTCCTAACTTTGTGAAGACCATGCTAAAATTAGCTGAGGAAAAATCCGAACTGGGTGTTGTTCATGACCAAGTGGGGTCTCCTACTTATACAGTGGACTTAGCAGAGTTTTTAATTGAGTTAGTACAAACCGAAAAATATGGTATCTATCATTGTACAAATAGTGGAACATGCTCTTGGTTTGAATTTGCTCAAGAAATATTTAAATTGGCTAATAAAGATATCAAAGTTAATCCTTTAACTTCAGGTCAATTCCCAAGACCTGCAAAGCGTCCTGCTTATTCTGTCTTAGGTGATTTGTCAATTCGAATCAATGGCTTTATTCCTAGGAGAAATTGGAAGGAAGCTTTAGGTGAATATATAAACAAAAATAACAATCTTCTTTAGATTGTTATTTTTATTTATAAAGCTATAATTAAAATGTATTATAAAAGGAATAGAGGGGTAATTTGGCTAGTATAGCTATTCAAATAGTTACATTTAATAGTGCGGGTTATATAGAAGATTGTTTAGATTCTGTTATTTCACAATCATATCCAGTTGAGAAGATAATAGTAATCGATAATAATTCAAATGATTGTATTAAAGATGTTGTATCTCATTATGCGAATGTTTATTTTGTTCAAAATAACATAAATAGCGGATTTGTGGGTGGTCATAACCAAGGTTTAAACTATGCTAAGACAGATTATGTTTTAGTATTGAATCCGGATGTGATTTTAGATAAATATTATATAGAACATATTATAGAATTTATGAAGTTAAATGAAAAAGTTGGTGCAGCAACTGGTAAATTATATAGAGATTTAGAATCACACATTATTGACAGTACAGGGATCAATATAAAGAAAAATCGTCGTGCAGTTGATAGAGGAAGTGGAGAAGTAGACCAAGGACAATTTGATGATGAGATAAGTGTTTTTGGCGTTTCAGGTGCTGCGGCTGTTTATAAAAGAGAAATGATTGACATGATTTCAGAAGATGGACAATTTTTTGATGAAAGTTTTTTTGCCTATAAAGAAGATGTAGATGTTAGTTGGAGAGCTAGATTAGCAGGTTGGGAAATATGTTTTGTCCCTAAAGCAATTGCAAAACATGAAAGAGGCTGGAAGGATAATAAATCGAGGAAAAATATTTCTCTTAAAACTAGAAAACATTCCTATATTAATAGACATTTTTATGTGATAAAGAATGATAATTTATTTTACTTTTTATTGCATTTTCCTTTTATTTTTATATACGAAGTAACTTGTTTAGTTTATATCATCTTCAAAGAACCAAAGCTTTTCAGTGCCTATAAACTTCTTTTTAAAGAGTATAAAACTTTAAAAAATAAGAAAAAATTTATACAATCATGTAGAACAGCTCCTTCAAAAAAGATTTATCAATATTTTAAAGGAATATGGTAAAAATTAAAATGGATTTAAGTATAGTAATCGTAAACTATAATACAAAAAAGCTAACAATTGATTGTATTCAATCAGTTTTAAACTCAAAATTGAATTTTCAATATGAAGTTTTTGTAGTAGATAATGCTTCTTCAGATGGCTCTGTAATGCAAATCAAAAGTCTATTCCCTCATATTAAGGTTATATCTAATAAAGAAAATGTCGGATTTTCCAAGGCAAATAATCAAGCAATAAGAAGGTGTAGTGGCCGATATGTATTATTGTTAAATTCTGATACTATAGTGAATGAAAACACATTAGATACAATCATTTGTTTCATGGATAGAGAAACGGATATTGGCGCTGTTGGCTGTGAAGTAAATTTACCTGATGGTACCTTGGATAAGGCTTGCCATAGGGGCTTTCCGACTCCAGAAGCTTCCTTCTATTATATGATAGGATTAGCTCAAAAATACCCTACTAGCCCTAAATATAATAGCTATCATAAAAGCTATTTAAATATGAAAGAAGTACATGATATTGATTGTTTAGTAGGTGCATTTATGATGGTAAGAAAAGAAGTAATAGAGCAGGTGGGTCTATTAGATGAAGAATTTTTTATGTATGGGGAAGATATAGACTGGTGTTTTAGAATAAAAGAGGCTGGCTGGCGAATAGTTTATAATCCTACTGTTTCAATTGTTCATTATAAGGGAGCAAGTAGTAGAAAAAAACCATTTAAAATAGTTTATGAGTTTCATAGAGCCATGTATTTATTCCATAAAAAACATTATGCAAAAAAATATAATTTTTTTATTAATAGTGTAGTTTATACAGGAATTACATTAAAGCTAGCCTTCGCTACTATTAGTAACTTTTTGAAAAAAGTACATTAAATTATAAAGTTAAATAGGTGATTAAAGTGATAAGAGGAAAAGAGCGCTTTATTACACAGCTATATATGACAACAGATTTCATCTTTATTCAATTAGCATTTGCTGTTGCATGGTATTTTCGCTTTGTGATTAATAAAGAGCAACAAGGATCATATTTGCCATTAGCAGATTATTTTATTTGGAACATTGTTTACTCAGTTGCATTTTTGGCTATTGGTTTTTTGATTGGCTTATATGTTCCGAAAAGGAAAATGAAGTTTGCAAAAGAAGTTTCTAAAATAGTTCAAGTCCAAATTTATAGTATGTTTGTTTTATTAAGTGTGTTATTTATTGTTAAGACAATAGATATATCTAGGATGTTCTTAGCAATCTATTTACTAGTTGGATTTTTGATTATCGTCACGTATCGTTTTTTTGTTAAGCAATTTTTAAGAGCGATGAGAAAAAAGGGCTTTAATCAACAGTTTGTTTTAATTTTAGGAGCGGGTTCCGTCGGAAAAAGATATATCGAGAATTTGGATAATCATCCTGAGTATGGGCTTAGAGCAATTGGTTTTTTAGATGATTTTAAACAAATTAATAGAGAACAGAAAATATTAGGTAAAATAGAGGATTTATCGACAACATTAGAAAATACCATTATTGACGAAGTCGTAATTGCTTTACCCTTAACAGCGTTTTCTAAATATCATCAAATTATTGAAATGTGTGAGAAAGCGGGAGTTCGGGTATCTATTGTTCCAGACTTTTACGATATACTACCTGCAACTCCGCATTTTGAAAGTTTTGGAGATCTACCAGTCATTAATGTCAGAGACATACCTTTAGATGAATATGTGAATAGAGTGTTGAAGCGATTATTTGATATTGTTTTTGCACTTTGTGCGATACTTGTTACATCTCCTTTGCTATTGGTAATCGCAATTGGCGTGAAATTAACTTCTCCAGGTCCTATTTTATTTAAGCAGGAACGTGTGGGGCTAAATAGAAGAACGTTTTCTATGTATAAATTTAGATCTATGAAGCATATGCCTGTTGAAGCCTCTAATACGCAATGGACTGTTGAAAATGACCCAAGAAGAACTAAATTTGGTACTTTCTTGCGAAAAACTAGTCTTGATGAATTTCCTCAATTTTTTAATGTGCTGAAAGGCGATATGAGTATAGTAGGACCTAGACCTGAACGACCTTATTTTGTGGATCAATTTAAAGAAGAAATCCCGAAATATATGATAAAACATCATGTGAGACCAGGAATTACTGGCTGGGCTCAGGTATGCGGGCTACGAGGAGATACTTCAATTGAAGATCGAATAGAGCATGATATCCAGTATATTGAAAATTGGACATTACTATTTGATATTAAAATTATTATGAAGACAATCATCAATGGCTTTGTAAATAAAAATGCATATTAGTATTGAGTATAAATGATTCATAACGATTGAAGCTAGCTGGTGAATCGGGATAATCTACTTGTAGAAAAGGTAAGTAAAAAAATCAATAAGTATTCATGATATTTTGTTTTTTAAGGAAGTGACATTATATGAAAAAAATCCGCAAAGCCATCATTCCAGCAGCAGGACTTGGAACACGTTTCTTACCAGTTACTAAAGCCATGCCAAAAGAGATGTTGCCGATTGTTGATAAGCCAACGATTCAATATATTGTGGAAGAAGCAATTGCCTCTGGGATTGAGGATATTATTATTGTAACGGGTAAGGGTAAACGAGCCATTGAGGATCATTTCGATAATGCACTAGAGCTTGAGACGAACCTAATTGAAAAAGGAAAATTAGATATGCTTGAAAAGGTTCAGGAATCTGCTAGCGTAGAAATTCACTACATTCGTCAAAAAGAGCCTCTTGGATTAGGGCATGCCATTTGGTGTGCTCGTAAATTTATTGGTGATGAACCATTTGCTGTCCTGCTTGGTGATGATGTTGTGAAAAGTGAAGAGCCTTGTTTAAAACAATTAATGAATCAATATGAGAATACCTTATCTAGTGTAATTGGTGTACAAGAGGTACCCGATGAGGATGTCCATCGATACGGTGTAATTGATCCAGTTAACACTGGCAATCGATTGATGCAAGTGACGCAATTTGTGGAAAAGCCTACATTAAAGGATGCACCATCCAATTTTGCGATAATTGGGCGCTATGTATTAACACCTGAAATATTCCGATTTTTAGATGAGAAGAAGAAGGGGAAGGGCGGCGAAATTCAATTAACTGACGCCATTGAATCATTAAATGGCATTCAACGAGTGTTTGCCTATGAGTTTGAGGGGCGTCGTTATGATGTTGGTGAGCAATTAGGATTTATTGAAACGACTATTGATTTTGCATTAGAACGTGAGGATTTAAGTGAGGGTGTAAAAGAAATTATCTTAAAAAAAGCGAAACAGTTAAGTGGTGAAATTTTATGATTTTAGTTGTTGGCGGTGCTGGATATATTGGTAGTCATTTTGTAAAGGATTTAGTAAAGGACTATGATGTAGTTGTACTTGATAATTTAAGTACAGGTCACCGTTGGGCAGTTGATGCAAAGGCAATTTTTATACAAGGTGATTTAGGAGATTCGACAATTGTTCAACGAATATTTGATACATATAAAATTGAAGCGGTTATACATTTTGCAGCCTTTAGCTTAGTAGGTGAATCTGTGATTGATCCTATGAAATACTATGAGAATAATGTAGCATCCACATTGAATTTGTTAAAAGCTATGAAGCGTAATGAAATTAATAAATTTATTTTCTCTTCTACCGCTGCTACGTATGGTATGCCAACTGTTGATTTCATTGATGAAAAGACACCTACTAATCCTATTAACCCGTATGGTCAGTCAAAGTTAATGGTTGAGCAAATGCTGGCAGATTTTGCACCAAGCTACCAGATGAAATATGTTGTATTACGTTATTTTAATGCTGCGGGAGCACATGAGACAGCTGAAATTGGTGAAAGTCATAATCCAGAAACGCATTTAATCCCCATCATTCTTCAGCATTTAGGGGGACAAAGAGACTCCATTTCAGTGTTTGGTACTGACTATGATACACCTGATGGTACTTGTATCCGAGATTATATTCATGTCACTGATTTAGCCAAGGCACATTTATTAGCTTTAGAGGCATTATTAAGTTCTACTATTGAAACCGCCACATATAATTTAGGGAATGGCAATGGTTATTCAGTAAAGCAAATCATTGAAACATGTGAGCTGGTAACAGGAAAAAAAGCCAATGTACAATATGTTGAACGACGTGCTGGTGATCCTGCTAAGTTAGTTGCCAATGCCGGTAAAGTTTATGCAGAATTAGGATGGAAGGCCCAATTGGACATTCAAGATATCATCAAAAGTGCATGGACTTGGCATAAAAAGCAATTCTAATTACCAACTCGACATGGTTCGAGTTGGTTTTCTTTTTTTTATATGTCATAATATACATATCAAAATTTACCTTAAGAAGTGAGGATTCTATGGTGTTTGCAGAAATTGTAAAAACAACATTGCTGAATTGTTCGCTAGATGATAGTGATCTAATTCAATATAAAGATCGAGTAAAAAATATCCATAACGCATTACCACATTATCCATTAACAGGCTGGATCGAATCACCCTTACAAAATCAAGAGGGACTACTTACCTCTATTGAACGTGTGGCAAGTGAAATTCGAGCTTGTGCGGATGTCCTGGTTGTTGTAGGCGTTGGTGGCTCCTTCTTAGGTGCGCGTGCAATCCAGGAGGCGCTGATGCCTTATTTTGGGCTGGCTAAGGGTGGCATTGAGGTTGTCTATGTTGGCTTGAATATGAGCGGTGCATATATTAAGGAGCTTCTCACTTATTTAGATACGAAACAAGTATATGTCAATGTGATTTCGAAGTCAGGCGGTACAATGGAGCCGGCGTTGGCCTTTCGTGTAATGCGTTTATATATGGAGGAGCGTTATGGCGAGAAGGTAACGGAGCGTATTATTGTCACGACAGATGCGGAAAAAGGCATCTTAAAGGGGATAGCTGATAAGGCTGGGTATCGTCAATTTGTCATTCCTGCTGATGTGGGTGGGCGTTATTCTGTATTAACGCCTGTAGGTTTATTGCCTGTGGCGGTAGCAGGTGTGGATATTCGTGCTTTAATGGATGGTGCACGTTATGCAGCAACAGAGTTAGCAGAAGAGGATTTGGGTCATAATGATGCCTACAAATATGCCGTAATGAGACATATGCTTTATGAGCAAGGCTATACCATTGAATTGCTTGCTTCCTTTGAGCCTGGACTCAATAAATTCCATGAATGGTGGAAGCAGCTTTTTGGTGAAAGTGAAGGGAAAGAGCATAAGGGACTTTATCCTTCTACTGTTAATTTCTCCACTGATTTACATGCCATTGGGCAGTTTATTCAGGAGGGGAGTCGTGTTATGTTTGAGACATTGTTACACTTCCATGAAATAGAGGGCGATTTAGCTGTACCATTCGATGCTCGCAATGAGGATGGCTTGAATTATTTGTCGACTCGTACTTTTAATGAAATTAATGCAATTTCTAAGCAAGGAACGGCCCTTGCACATGCAGAGGGGCAAGTGCCTGTTATTCAATTAGAATTACCTAAGCTAGATGCTTATCATCTTGGGTATTTGATTTACTTCTTTATGAAGGCCTGTGCAATGAGTGCTTGCTTACTAGAGGTTAATCCATTTGATCAGCCTGGTGTTGAGGCCTATAAACGTAAAATGCTAGAGTTGCTGAAAGAAGAAAAGGTGATAAGTAAATGAAGAATGTCCATGAATTATATAATGGCTGGTTGGAGCAGTCACTTCCTAGCTATTTAGCTGAGGAGCTTGCCTTAATTGCAAGTGATGAACAAGCAGTCGAAGACCGTTTTTATCAATATGTGTCCTTTGGTACTGGTGGGATGCGTGGTGTTTTAGGCGCTGGAACGAATCGTATAAATGTTTATACGATTCGTCGTGTTGCTGAAGGTCTTGCTCGTTATATTGAATCGAATGGCGAGGCTGCTAAAAAGCGTGGTGTTGTTATTGCCTTTGATACACGCCATTTTTCATATGAGTTTGCCTGTGAGACTGCGAGTGTACTAGGAGCACATGGTATTCGTTCATATGTTTACAAGGAAGCAAGACCAACCCCACAGCTGTCGTTTACGGTTCGGAAATTAAATGCTTATGCAGGTGTGGTCATTACTGCCAGCCATAATCCGAAGCAATATAATGGGTTTAAAGTCTATGGTGAGGATGGTGCACAGTTAACACCCCAATTTGCCGAAGCTATTATCGGCTATATGAATGGAATTGAGGATATTTTTGCTATTCAAGTGAAGGATCTCTCGTTTTTAGAACAGCAAGAGCTTGTTACTTGGCTTGCAGGTGATTTGGATGATGCGTATTTATCAAGTCTTTTAAGCTTAAAGGAAAATCAAGATATTGCATTGGATATGAAACTTGTTTATACACCTTTGCACGGTGCCGGCTTGGTGCCCGTTAGTGAAGGGTTGCGGGCATTTGGTTTTCAACAGGTACATATTGTAGAGCAGCAAGCTGTGCAGGATGGTGATTTTCCTACAGTATCTTATCCTAACCCAGAGGAATCAAAAGCTTTTGAGTTAGCTATGAAGCTTGGTGTACAGGTTGGAGCAGATCTTTTGCTGGCAACTGATCCAGATGCGGACCGTTTAGGTGTGGCTGTTAGAAATGTAGATAGCTATGAGCTGTTAACAGGCAACCAGCTTGGTGCTTTATTGCTTCATTATTTATTGTCTACTAAGCAACAACTTGGAGCGCTACCTAGCAATGGCGTTATGCTGAAAACAATAGTTACATCGGAATTAGGTACTCAGATTGCCGAAAAATTTGGCGTAACGACAGTAAACACATTAACAGGCTTTAAATATATTGCTGAGAAGATTGCAGAATATGAGCAATCTGGTGATTATTCATATGTATTTGGCTATGAAGAAAGCTATGGCTATTTAATAGAAACTTTTGTGCGTGATAAGGATGCTGTACAGGTTGCACTGAAGGTTGCAGAAATGTCTGCTTTTTATGCCAAGAAAGGGCAAACTTTATTAGATGGTCTGCAAAGCTTATATGAGCAATTTGGTACCTATCAAGAGGCACTAGTTTCTCAAGTATTTGAAGGTAAGAATGGTCAGGAAGAGATGAAAGCTATTTTAAATAACCTTCGCCAAAACGCGCCTACATCCATAGGTGGGATAGCGGTTAAACGTTTTGAGGATTATTTAACAAGTATTTCGACTTTAGCAGATGGCACTACTGAGAACATTACATTACCGAAAGAAAATGTACTGAAGTATGTTTTAGAGGATAACTCTTGGGTCGCTATTCGTCCATCAGGTACAGAACCAAAATGTAAGTTTTATTTTGGTGTTGTTGGACAAACAGCAGAAGAAGCAAAAGATAAATTAAAGCGACTTCAGGCTGCATTTGAGGTTAAAAGAGATCCTATTAAAAAACGCCCACTTTTTTAAGTGGGCGTGCACATTATTGAAGACGTTTTAATTCCGCTTCTTGTTGGATTGAGCGCACTGACAATAGTTCGATAATATGATGTTGGCTTTCTTGAATTGCCTCTAATCGGTTTACTTTTTCATTTGTTTCTAAAACAGCTTGTTTAATTTGCTGTTGTTCAACTTCCATTACTGCAAGCTGATTTTCCACAGATTCAAGGCGATTCTCAATAGAATTAAGACGTTGATTCATTTGTTTTAGTTCGCTTAAAACTTCCTCCATTCCTATCACCTCTCTTCTATTTTAAATCTATCTATTTTTTTAACTTCTTTCAGCAGAAGTCTCACACCTCTATAGGTGGTGAGATGAATACGAATTTAAGCTACTTTTCAGA